>NZ_JBQCZW010000001.1:187889-188499 GCF_052089425.1 Ancrocorticia sp.
CTAATTTTTTAATAAAAATAAACAAATCCCCCGCATTCGGTGAGTCGGCCCCCGCGGTTTGCCTGTCCAAACCCCACCGCCGACTATCAACGCTCAGACACAATTGCTTCCGCCGTTGAACGTAACTCGACGAATTCGATTCTTCCATGCCTCGTTCGAATTACCGCCGAATCCAGCTCCGTTGGATAGATTTGCGTCACGATTTGCCTGACCTCCAGTCCAGCTTGCACTCTGTAGTGTGAAGTACTTGTCACGATCACTATTCCAGAACTTCGAGTACTTGCATGAGTTTCCGTTGGCGCCCGCAGAATTGTGTCCAGTCCTCGCACCGTTGACGCTCCATTTTGTGAATGGCCCGTCGCTCGGGGCTGCGGCCCAGCCTCCTCCATAGTTTGTGTATTGCCACACGCAGGCCCAGCCAAGCTGACACCCCGGATACGCCAGAGTACCGATCTCATCGGTAGTTTCAACTATGGGTGCGGGTTCAGGGGCAGGTTCATCGGCTAGGGCAGCGCTTCCCGCAAAGCCACTAGCAACCAGCATCAGTACCGCTAGCGGGGGGTGCCCCTATGTTGTTTGTCAAGCTGCGAGGACGGTTTCTGGGGATTCG
>NZ_JBQCZW010000002.1:0-6487 GCF_052089425.1 Ancrocorticia sp.
GGAATCCACGTGCGACTGTTCGGAATAAGCCGCGGGTATAACCTGTTCAACAACTAGGCCGGTTTCCGCCAACGTGCTGAATCGTGAACAGGAAGGCGCGTGCGAACTGGATCAGGAATCTGGATATGGACGTGATCAGGAACGTACATGTACCTCTGGACTGGAATGTCAACGCGGGCGTAAATCTGGCCTCAAACAGGAACTCAATGTCAAGGAGTCTCAATGGTTTCGGATAATCGCGTAGTAATACTCGGCGGGCACGGCAAGGTTGCCCTGTTGGCCGCCCCTAAGCTTGCGGCGGAGGGCTTCGCAGTCGATTCTGTGATTCGCAACCCGGAGCACAATGGCGATGTTCAGCAGGCGGGTGCGAATCCAGTTGTGCTCGATATGGAATCTGCAAGCGTAGATGATTTCGTTGGTCTCTTCACTGGGGCGCAGGCGATTGTATTCTCGGCTGGCGCAGGCGGAGGAAATCCCGCACGGACGAATGCCGTGGATTACGAGGCGGCGACGCGAGCCATCGATGCCGCTGTTAAGGCCGGTGTACCGAAGTTTGTTATGGTCTCCTACGCAACGGTTGGACTGGATCTGGACCGGGTATCTCCGGACGATTCCTTTTATCCATACGTCAAGGCCAAGTACGATGCAGACGCCTATCTCAGGGAGAGCGGGCTCGACTACACAATTCTCGGTCCCGGTACATTGACGCTGGAACCCGCTACCGAGAAGGTTGCAGTTGCGGATTCGGATGGCAAGATCGACGGGGTCGAGCCGCGGCGAGGGGCGCGCAATGCGACCTCGCGCGACAATGTTGCAGCAATGATCTCCTACGTTCTAGCCAATCGAGTGGCGAGCAGCCAAACGGTGAACTTCTACGATGGAGAAACTCCCATCGCGGAGGCTGTCTCCTAGGTTTACGTGCCAGTAGGAACCGCCTACGCAATCGAGTCGGCCCAGCTGTCAACACTGTGACGGATGGCCACTCGCTCGGGTAAACGAGGTGGCCTGTGCATCTACTTCCCTAAACGCTGCGGCGGCGGGCAGTTGTTCACGCTCTCAACCCCTGTGGCAGGTTGCCGCGCGCGATGGTGGCTGGTGGGTGCCGTGATTCGGCGCTGCATACCCCGGCTCGGAGCACTCACATGTGCTCTAGGCCGGGGTACGTCATTTCTAGGGCTGCTCATCTTTTAGGGCTACTCGTTCTGTCGAAATCAGTGTGACAGGACAGAATGTGTCGGAGGCTGCATCTAGGGTTGTTGGTATCAGATAAGAGACGGATTGATTACTCAAGGACCCTGCTCATCGGCCCTACTGATCGATCTCGCTGATGGACCCTACTGACGGGCCCTGTTGACGGAAAGGAACGGTGTCTAGGAAATGATTGACGACAATGCTGTTCGAAAGGAGGTGGATGCTATGAGGAAGGACGAGTTTGAGCGAATCGATACGTTGCTCAGCCAAATTGCTCACGAATGCGAGAATCTTGACGTGCATGCCGGCGACATAGGCGAGTCTGTCGCTTTGATCGCCAAGTTGAAGACGGTGGCGATATCAATGGATGGCTTGGCTGTTGCACTAGTGGGTAACGTTACTGACCTCCAAGAAGAGCAGTACGAGACGCTGTTACAAGAGGCCAAATCTGAGTATTTCAGACAGCGAGAGCGGGATGGAGGCGGGGGAGAATCGAACCGACAGACCGGTCCAGCAGATTCTGCCGATCGCCTGGAACCTGACATGCGAACAATCGTTGAGCGAGAGAATGCGCAGCGATACGCGAAACTCTCCGCAAAGCGGCCACGCCTTCCTGGTCCAGATAGCAGTTTGTCAGGGCTCGTAGAGCGGGCCGGAAGAAAGACAAGCCATGCTGCATACAAGGAGATTCAGTCCGCGCGTCTGGCCGCTGATGACTTTCCCGCGTTTGTACAGTACATGCGCGAGGGTAAAATCTCGATCGCATATGTGGACGTGCTGCGTTCTGTCCAACGCACGCCAGAGTTGCTCGCACTCGCCAAAGAGAACGAGCGACTACTCCTTGATTGGGCGGCAACGCAGAGCGTGAAGGAGTTTCGGCGGAGTCTACGCGGGTGGGAGCGCAAGAACGGGGCTCGTGCGGCCCGTCGAGCGGAACCTCGCAGGCGGCGCGAAGGTTTGATGTTCTATCCCGAGGATGACGGGTACAAAGTATCTGGGTGGTTAAGTGGATACAGTGGTAGTGCTGTGATTCGGGCGCTGCACGACGCGGGCAAACTCATAGCATCCGCTCCCGATCAGCCGGGCTCTTTTGAAGAATGCAACGATGATTCGGGAGCCTTGAGCACGGCCGATAGTGTGGATAACCCCAGTATGTGTGACTCCTCGGGTAGGCAGAAGGATTTGTGGGCCCGGAACGAACGCTACGCGCAGGCGCTGGTATTAGTTGTGCGGCAGAACGCGAAAATGAAGAAGCAGCTGAAGATGTGCTCTTGTAGCGCAAAAGCTTGGGGAACTTCTCGTGCTCAGACTCTCGGTGCGCCGTTGCGTGTCCCGAGCAGCCGTTCTGCGGATCGGGGTTACGACTACCGAGAGGTGACGGACCCTTGGGAGGCGCCGAAACACCCAACCGGTATTAAGGTCTCGAATTCGGTGATCCAGAGAGAGTGATAGGGCTTGTATGAGGCCTAGTATTGCTTGTTATACCTTTAGTTGATGACGATGGGCGGTAGTGCGTTGGCTGCGAATGGTTCAGTTTGATTGCGTAAGTTAATGTTTAGCCTGATACGAGAGCATTGATATAGTTTGAGTGCTTCATATGCCTGTTGAGCACGTTTGAGCAGCGTTGATGGATAATGCTTAAGTTTGGTTCGTTATGGAAGCGATTGACGGTGCTTCATACGTATCGAACTGAAGTGGGTGTTTCGTTCCGATTTGGAGCATTTAGGGCAAGTAGATCTAAATACGGTTCGTTATGTGCCAAAGAATGCAGTTTAGTGCCCATAGGCATCTTTAGGCATCTTTAGGCATCTTTAGGTATTTGAATGCCCATATTAGAGGCTGTGACGACATCGCAGTGCGTCGAGCTTCTATGGGTGTTGTATATTGCGTGTGCCTGCATATGGCTTCGCTTGGCTTCGTGTAGCTTCGTATTGCTGGACGTGGCTACGTACTACTTCATATAGTTTCGTATCAGTTGGTATTTGCTCGTATGATCACGTTTGCTATCCGACAGGTTCTTTAGAGTCGTTTATGTGAGCTCTAAGTTTGTAGTGCGTAGTTCGATCTGCTTGATATTTGGCGCATCGTGTAGCGAGATTAGGCGACATTTGAGTTTGTTTAAGTCTGTATAGGTCTGCTTGAACCTATGCCGTCTTGTTTGAGCATGTGCAGCCCTATTTGAATCTGTTTTGAGCTGTGTGACTCTGTTTGATCCTGTAGAAGCCTGTTTGATCCTGTAGAAGCCTGTTTGATCCTGTAGAAGCCTGTTTGAACCTGTAGAAGCCTGTTTGGACGGATGTGGTCCTGTGTGAACCAGTTTTGTGCAGTGAGTCCGGTGTTCCGTGTGTGTTGTGCTGAGTTGCCAGGAATCGCCGCAGTTCCCGCTAATAGCCGGTAGCCAGCAATTGGAGTGGTGCTGTGTGGGAGCTGGTGTGTGGGTGGTGCTGATGGACGCCCGCGGTGTGGTAGTGAGCCTTTTGTCGCGGACAAGGTTCCTGCAAGAATCGGCAAGCATGTAGGGTGTTCGCTGCCCGGGTGATGCGCCGTAAGCCGGTTTGGGTGAGCAAGTTTGGTTCAGCAAGTTTGGTCGAGTAAGTAGGGTTGAGCAGGTTGCTTGACCAGATCCGCTCGAGTCGGTTGGTGTGCCCCGCATTAATTGGCGTGACCTGCATTCATAGGAAGGAAGGGCTCGTATGAGTCAGAACGTAATGTTCTCCGGCGGAATCCCCGCTGATGGCCCCGAGGGAGTTTTTGAGCTCCTGTCCGAAACAATCGGAGATCGAGCGCTGTGCTGGCCCGATGGAGAGACTTCTCCTGAACGCCGCGCGTGGATCGGTGCGATTAACAGCGAAATTCTCGCACAATCGCCCTGCTTTGAGCCGGTAGCGGCAACACTGAGCCTTCCTGACGATCACCCCTACCACTCATTCAAGACTCTGAAGATACGTTCAGGCGTGGAGGTGAACCTTCGTGGACAGCTCCCGTATGCCAAGGACGCCATCGAATCCTACGGCGTTTTCAAGCGGATGCAGGCCGAGGGAAAGATTCCTGACCGAACGCGGTTTCAGGTTGCCGTCCCTGGCGCGCACGACGTTATTTCCATTTCATTCCCTGACTCGTCCGAATGGCCGATCCTTTTCAAGGCATGGGAAGAAGCACTACAAGAGGAATACCGCAGGATTCTTGAGGTGATTCCGTCCGATGAGCTGTGCATCCAGATCGATTACTGCACGGAAATGATCCACATTGGTGGAACGTGGCAGCGCGATTTCGATTGGGTACCCGACGCGCCAGCAGAAGAGTTGTTCGCTTACTACACATCTGAAGACTACATTCAGGGACACATAGCTGGCCTGCCAGATGATGTGCGGCTCGGCATCCATGTGTGTTGCGGGACGTCGCCTAGCTTCCCTGTGCAGAGCTTGGATGATATCTCGCTTCCAGTGCGGCTCTCGAATGCTATTCAAATAGCTGCGTCCGGACGTATTGACTACTTCCACCTGCCTGCGTTGACAACGTCCGATGAAGCGTACTTTGCTCCTCTTGCTGATCTGGCGACCGGAGACGCAACGATTTACCTCGGCGTTGAATGCAACGACGGTATCGAAGCGATGGATCGCCGTATGAAGGCGGCCCGCACGTTCCTGCCAGAGTTTGGAGTTGCGCACTATTGTGGTTACGTGTGGAACAAGGCGATCATGAGTGACCTCATGCGTACTCTTGCTGCCGGTGCGGACCATCAGGCTGCTGCGGCCAAGTGACAGATTGTAAGCTGCTAGATCGCTAGATTCGCAACTGGCCAGCGGATGCGCCCCTGCGCCTGCAGCAGTGCCGAATCTGGGCGGTGGGGTACTAGGCTTCTGGTGTCCAGCTTAGTTCTGGTACTCCCCACCCAGATTCTTCAATGATTGAAAGAGTTTGCGCCGTATACGGTTCGATTAGCCTCTGGATATAGACAATGCCGTTCAGGTGGTCGAATTCGTGCTGCATGATTCGAGCACGCCAGCCTCGGACGTCAATCGAAACTTCTTGTCCATCAAGATTGGTCCCTGAGACCCTCACATGGTCTGCACGGCGCAGCGGGAACTTATGTTCCGGGAACGATAGGCATCCCTCTGCCTCAGTCGCCGGATCTGGATCGCCGGGTGCTATCGGCTCCATCCAGAGTTCGGGGTTGAGGATGTGGCCGCGCCACGGTTCGTCGTCGTCGTCGAAATATGTGTATGTGTAAATCCGGAGCGGGACACCAACTTGGGGCGCAGCTAACCCAACTCCGGGTGCTGCGTCCATCGTCTCGAACATGTTGGCGACGAGCGCGCGAATTTCCTCGGTAATTTCGGTGACAGGCTGGGCGAGGGACTGCAGGACCGGATCGCCCCATATGCGGATGGGAAGAATTGCCATGGTACGAGCATAACCGGGCGATTCGAGATTTCAGTGCCAGTTTGCGGGAGTGTACTAGTTCGCAGGAGTGCAAGACGCCCGGAGTATCAGACCGTAGGCTTGGAGGCACGCGGGAAGGTTGGGGAGTAGACGTGAGCTTTCGAGGAATACTGATCGAGCAAGAGGTGGTCAAGGGGAAGGTCCTGAATCACCGTGCAGAACTCCGGGACCTTCCAGAAAGCATTCTCGGGACGGAAGGTGCGAGATCCTCGAACGCGGTGGGCTCTCTGAGCTCCTCGGGTAATACGGGCGCCGCGTTCTCAGGCAGTACGGGCGCTGCCGAGAATCCCGGGATGGCTGGTAATGAGCGACCCGTGGACATTGATGTTCTGTACTCGGGAGTGAACTACAAGGACGGCCTCGCGGTTGGCGGGAAGCCTGGTGTAGCGAGAACCAGCCCTCTCATTCCCGGCATTGACCTTGTGGGGCGAGTAAGAAATACGGACAATGACCGCTTCGCATCGGGAGAGCTCGTGGTACTCACAGGTGGTGGTATCGGTGAGTCCTTCCATGGCGGTCTAGCGGAACGTGCACGGGTGCCTGCCGATTATCTGATGCCTGTCCCTGACGGTCTGAGTGCGAGCCAGGCCGCCGCGATCGGAACGGCCGGGTTTACAGCGATGCTTTCCGTGCTCACGTTGGAACGTGAGGGAGTGGCACCCGAGACCGGACCTGTGATTGTCATGGGAGCGGCTGGGGGCGTGGGTTCCATCGCTGTAGCAGTTCTGGCACAGCTCGGATACGAAGTGACAGCGCTCAGTGGGCGAGTCGAGAGCCAGAGCGAGTACTTGCGGAGCCTCGGCGCTACGCACGTTATTGATCGCCAGCAAATGGCGGAACCCGGGCCTCCGCT
>NZ_JBQCZW010000002.1:6587-44634 GCF_052089425.1 Ancrocorticia sp.
TTGGGCCGGGGGCATCGATACCGTGGGCTCTCAAATCCTCGTCAATGTGCTTGCTCAGACCTGCGACGGGGGAGCCGTGACAACATGTGGATTGACTGCCGGATCGGACCTACCGGCAACGATGATGCCGTTTATCCTGCGTGGGGTCACGCTGGCCGGGATCAGCTCCGTCAATACGCCTCGTCCTACACGCGAGAGAGTGTGGCAACGCCTTGCCGCAGACCTAGACAAAAGCGTGCTGGATTCGATGACAACCGAAATTGGCTTACAAGATGTTTTCGCACGCGCGCAGGATATCCTGCAAGGACGCGTTAGGGGCCGCACTGTGGTGGCTGTACGAAGGGCATAGTGCTCTGGTGGGCAGTGCTTTCGGGACCATGATTGCGACCGGTGCGTGGTTGGGGCTAGCCGGCGCTGCGATCATTCCTGCGTTGACCATCGGAAGATCTTTATAGCTGTGTCCTGAGGAACCTTTCCGGTGTACTGTCAAACCATGGTACGCATGGGAATTGTGGGCACGAACTACATCAGCGAGTGGTTCATTACGGCGGCCCTCAGAACTGACGGCAAAGTGGAGCCAGCCGCGATCTATTCGCGCACGCAAGAGCGCGCGGAGGAGTTCGCGAAAGAGCATGAGATCGAGCTTGCTTTTAGTGATTTTGACCAGATGGTGCAGGCAGTGGATGCCGTGTACATCGCGAGCCCTACGGGTATGCATCATGCTCAGGCTCTTCGAGCCCTCGACCTTGGGCGTCACGTACTCGTAGAGAAGACAATGGGTGCCTCCCTCAGCCAAGAGGAAGGAATCTTTCGCGCAGCCAAGGAACGCGGGCTCGTCGCAATGGAAGCAATGCGGCATCTACACACGCCACATCAGCAGATCATTCGAGACGCGCTCGCGAGAATCGGCACTCTCAGGTACGTGGACGTCCAGATGTTTCAGTACTCGGGAAGATACGACAAGTTCCGCGAGGGCACCGTCCTGAACGCCTTCCGTCCTGAACTAGGCAATTCGGCCATTGCAGACATTGGCGTTTACTGTCTTGAGTTCGCGTTAGATCTGTTTGGTGAGCCGAATTCATACGATGGCAACAGCGTGTATCTCCCCAATGGGTTTGAAGGAGCCGGCAGCGTTCAGTTCGTCTACGATTCGATGCTCGCTAATGTTTCCTATTCGAAGATTGTCCAAGGTACCAACCCAACCGCCATCTACGGTGAGGATGGCTCAATTACGGTCAATTACATTGGTGAACCGTCCCGAATCGAGCTGCACACGCGCAGGGGCACCGAGATTCTGCTTGACGTCCAACCGTCCGACGAAGCGAGCGGAATGAAAAGCGCCGGTATTTCGGGGCAGTATATCCAGCGGCCGTCCGCGCACCAATCTGATCAGATGCATCACGAGCTGATCACTTTTGCCGCCGCGGTGGAGTCTGGCCGCATCGATCCTAGGTGGGAGCAGACCACGCTGGCGGCCCGCGAGATCATGGACCGCCAGCTTGCCCGCGCACCTCGTCGGGGTTGAAGTCGCGGCGATGGGGTTGAAGGCCCGAGGACCGGATGCCGCGACCTACTTGATGAGACCGGACAGCTGGTCCAAGTCACCAATTTCTGCGCCGGAAAGTTCCACATCAATCGAGGCGATGAGCGGATCTACCTGCTCCGGAGTCCGTGCCGAGGCAATCGGTGCAACGATCGTGGGTTGTAGGCCCAACCAATGGAGCGCCACTGATGCCGGCTGAACCCCATGAGCCTGTGCAATTTCGCGGAGGCGATCAACAACGGCGAAAGCCTCCGGGCTGGCATACCCACGGACGTTTCCTGCCCGCTCGCCTGCGATATCGGCGGCACTCTTGTACTTGCCGGTGAGTAGTCCGGCGGCTAGACCCCAGTAGGGTAGGACGCCCATGCCGAACTCCTGCACAGTGGAGCGTAGGTTCTCTTCGTAATCCTTGCGGTATACCAAGTTGTAGTGGGGCTGGTACGCGACAGGGCGTTCGACTCCCTGTTCATCCGCAGCGTTGAACCATTCGCGGATCTTCGGTGCGGAGAAGTTGGACAAACCGACGTGGCGGATCTTGCCCTCCTGCTGGAGCTTGGCAAATGCGGTCACCGATTCTGCGACCGGTACATCCGGATCTTCCTGATGTGCGTAATACAGATCGATGTGGTCCGTGTGGAGTCTCTTGAGGGAGGCGTCGGCTGCCTTGGCAACGTTTTGGGCTGAAAGGCCGGGGAATTGTGGGTGCTGTGCAACCTTGGTGGCTAGCACGAGTTGATCGCGCTTACCGCTGGTGCTGAACCATTCTCCAAGAATTTCCTCAGAGTCGCCGCCGGAATTACCCGGAACCCACACCGAGTAGCTATCAGCGGTATCTACGAGATTGCCTCCCTGAGCGGTGAACTTGTCCAAAACGGCGAATGATGTCTCTTTATCAGATGTCCATCCGAAGGTGTTGCTGCCGAGGGCGAGTGGCGCTACGGTCAGGTCCGACGAGCCGATTGTTGGCATTGGTGATTCTCCTTTTGACGTTCCGTTTCCACCAACAAGGCTAGTCACTTCCCGCTGGCGTGAACCCCACGTTTAGCTTGAGGGAAAACAGGAATATCTTGTCACCTATAGTTGGGCACTTCGTGAGGTGGAAAAGGCAGAGCATTTCGTGAGGTTGAACGGGCAGAGGACGGGTGGGGCCAGTGGTTGGAGGTTATGCAATCTGGCCACGATGTAGAGCACAATAGAGGCATGCGTCTCATACGGTTCATTGCTGCAAGCTCCAGTTCAACAGGTCAGGTTCGATACGGCATCGTGGCCGGGGATGCTTTGGGGGATGGCGAAGAGGCTGAGATAGAAGAACTCGCCGCTAACGATCCATTCGCCGAACTCGTTACGGGTAAGTCTGTCGCAGAGTTAGAGCGGACGGGGCAGCGGTTCGGGCTTGGAGACGTCAGGTTATTGGCGCCTGTAGCCGGCCCTTCCAAGATCGTGGGCGTTGGTAAGAACTATGCGGAGCACATCAAGGAGTTCGATAGTTTTACCCCTGTGGAACCGCTGCTGTTCTTGAAACCTTCTACGGCAATCATCGGCCTAGGTGATCCGATTATTCTGCCGAGGTGGTCAGACAAGGTAGATCATGAAGCGGAGCTTGCGGTGGTGATTGGCAAGACCGCCAAGAATGTTGGCGTGAATGAGGCTCTGAGTTACATCGTGGGGTACACGGTGGCGAACGATGTTTCGGCGCGAGATATCCAGAAGAAGGATGGCCAGTGGACGCGTGCGAAGGGGTTTGATACGGCTTGTCCGCTCGGACCTTGGATCACGATTGATCCGAGGCTTGATCCAACGGATCTGCTCGTGACCGCAAAGGTAAACGGAGATCTTAAGCAGTCCTCCTCAACTGCTGCCATGCTCAACCCGGTGGCTGAGTTGATCGCCTTTATCTCTGGAGTCTTTACCCTACTTCCGGGAGATGTGATCCTCACAGGTACCCCTGCCGGAGTGAGTCAACTTCACGGCGGGGATACGGTGGAGGTTTCCGTGGCTGGCGTTGGTGCCCTCACCAATCCGGTCGTCGGAGAAGGCTAAGCTTTAACTGCCGGAGCATTGCGAGCCGGTGCCACAGAATGGCGGGCCGGTGCCACACAGCGTGGCGTACTGGTGCTCCAGCATGGCGAACCGGTGCCCTGTCCATCTCTGGTGGGAGAGATTTTGGCTGGTGAGGACTGGTTCAGCACTACAACATGACCATGCCGTCATCGGGCCAATCGCGAACTTCAGTATCTGCAGGAGCAAGATTCGTTGCTTGATTGATGAAAATGGGGCGTCCGTTCTGGTTGACGATTCCTTCGTGTACGGGCAGCGCTAGCTTGGGGTGCACGGCTCGCAGAAAATCAATCGTTTCACTCATCTTGGACCAAGGTGCCACTACCGCAAATGCCAGAGCATCGATGTCCGTGAATTCGGGTTCGGGTACGAGAGAATCGCCAGTGATGCCAAGCGTTGGCTCACCCTTGGCTTCGATAATGAATCCGGTGTTACCAACGCGCGGGATGTCTGGGTGAATCACGGCATGCTGACCGCCCACGGTTCGCACACTAACGCTTCCAAGCTTGTAAGTGTCACCCGCGGCGAAGGAGATAACTTCGTGCCCGAGCGCAGGCGCCTGCCCGGCACCGGCGGCTGGCCCATCGGATTCACCGGTGATTTGGGAGGCGGCTTCAGGTTCTGCAAGAACAACAGCACGGGGATTGCTGGCGATGGTTTCGGCGAGCAGATCGGCATCACAGTGATCTGCATGCTGATGGGTGATCATGATGGCGTCCAGTCCAGTTGGTGCCAGAGCACGAACGGGTTCAGTGCTGAAGTTGCCCGGATCAATGAGGATTCGCACGCCCGCTAGCTCGACGAGTAGGCACGAATGGTTGAGATGGCGTATCTGCATGTTTTCGATCCTTCCGTTGGATGTGAGGTAGTGATCCTCGGTATCTACAATATGGGATCGTTCAAGTTTCACATACCGGATGGATCTATTCTGGCCGACCGCTCTCGCACTACATTGTGCGTATGTCCGAGTCACCCACAACTCGTCCGACACTGCTCGTGTCAGGTGTTGCAGAACGCAGGTCAGCCGATCTGCGTGAAACAGCTCTGACCAAGCGCCTCATGCAGGGCGTGGCAGACGTGGCCGGTCAAGATTGGCACATCGAGGTGACGTGGGGCGAAGACGATGGGGAAGCTGGCGCCCTGTACAAGTTAGAGCACGCGGACGCCGTGTTGGTGATGGGTGGGCCGGATATCTCTCCCCATTTCTATGGCGGATCGTCAGTTTATCCGTTCTCAGGCGCACATTTCCCGCGCAGTGATCAGGCGCAGCTGGCCCTGATAGGCCGCGCTGTGCATCGCGGATTTCCCGTGTTGGGAATCTGCCGAGGCATGCAGGCGATCAACGTGGCCCTCGGCGGCACATTGATCCAACACATCGAAGCCCCCGGCCACACGAACCCACAGCTGCTTGAGGACTACAAGTTTTCGCGCCACGAAGTGGTGCTTGATCAAGCCTCTCGGCTGTCTCAGACCTTGTTCGGCAACACCGTCAAGAGCGCCGTGTCCAAGAGGAAGGCCACTATCCACAGCGCCCATCATCAGGCGGCAGACAAGATTGGCGAGGGCCTCAAGGTAGTCGCCAACGGCCTAGATGGAGTTGTGGAAGCCATTGAGCATACCAGTGCGCCGGTCTACGGCGTCCAGTGGCATCCGGAGGATCCCGATGCTAACCCAGCCGATTTCGCACCCCTCTTGGCAGGGTTGTGGAGGCATGTTGGGGATGGGGCGCCGTCGTCGTCGACAAAAAATAATCTCAGCTAATTACTCGGTCTGAACGCGGAAACTAACCAAAACGGGCCGTACCACCTACTCGTAGCCGAGAACCGCCTTGCCGAGGGCTTCGCCAATCGGCTCGTGGAGCACAAGAGTGGCTAAGGCGTCCGCTGGCGTGGGCTGCTTGTTGATGAGGATCAGCTCGTCGCCCTCAAAGTACTGTATGAGCCCGGCCGCGGGGTACACGGTGAGCGATGTGCCGCCCACAATCAGCGTATCGGCGGCCTCCAATTCCGCAACCGCGGTGCGGAGGGCGGCCTCGTCCAAGGCCTCCCCGTACAACACCACATCCGGTTTGATGATTCCTCCGCAGGAGTTGCAATAGGGAACCCCGCTCGATTCCAGAATGTGCTCGAGGCCGTAGTGCTGGCCGCAGGACATGCAGGTGTTGGAGAGTACCGATCCGTGCAGTTCGAGGACATTGCGTGAGCCGGCCATCTGATGGAGGCCATCGATGTTCTGGGTGATGATGGCCGAGAGCTTACCTTGGCTCTCGAGCCGAGCGAGCGCATCATGTGCAGGGTTGGGCTTGGCCTCCGGATGAAGGATCTTTTCGCGATAGAACTGGAAAAACTCGTCAGGGTGATCCATGAAAAAGCCGTGGCTGAGCACCTGCTCCGGCGGGACGGATGCCCCACTTGCCTGACTGTAGAGCCCATCGCCGGAGCGGAAATCAGGAATGCCGCTTTCGGTGGAGACTCCCGCGCCGCCCATAAACACGATGCGCTTGCTTTCGGTGAGGATTTGGCTGAGTGTGCTCATGTTTCCATTTTAGGAGGGCAACGGGCGGTATGAGGAGCTTTACCCAGAGCTTCCTGCATACCGGCAGGTGGTGCTGACAAGCCTCGACGGTTCAGCTGCCTCAGCCGAAGGCAAGGCCGTTGAACCGTCGGATACTACTCATTTCGATACCATGGTGGTATCTTCGTGCTATGGCTATGACCTTGAGGCTTAACTCCGAAGATGACCAGATTCTCACGCAGCTTGCCGAGGCGACTGGCGTGAGCAAGCAGGAGGCCACCACGCGCGCGATCCACGAGTCTGCGTCCCGTCATATCCATGAGGCGCAGATTTCGGATCTGTCCGCGGCAGCACGCGCACGGTATATGGATTTACTCGATCGCCTCGGCAAGTGACCGAGTACTTGAGTCTCGAGGACTTGCTTGTTCTCGCTTCTGACCTTTGTGTTGGACCTGTCAGAGACCTCGGCCTTTTGGAGGCAGCGGTCCGCCGGCCGAAGACCTCACTGTTCGGAACAGAAGCATATTCGAGTGTTCACGAAAAGGCGGCAGTACTTCTGGACTCTGTGGTCCGTAACCACGCGCTAGTTGACGGCAATAAGCGACTCGGATGGTTGTCAGTTGTGGTGTTCTATGGACTCAACGGGTTGGTGCTCGATGCCCCCGATGATGAAGCCTATGATCTAGTGATTTCGATAGCCAGCGGGACGGCAGACCATCACGAGACCGCTGTCGCGTTGGAGACTTGGGTGCACTAGGCCGTCGGATCGACTAGGCGCTACCTGCGGAAGGCGCTGATCCCCTCCGGATCGGATTCGAATCGATGATCTTTGGGCCTCGAACGGATCTAGGCGCTCGTTACGTGAGCCGGGCTGGGAGCTGTGGATCTGCGAATCGATCAATTGCCTCGCTCACATGTCCGTGCATAATCGTGGCCAGCTTATCCACGAGTTGCACAGGATCGGCCGCCAGATCATCGGCCACCCAATGGAGCACGTGCCCCAGCACGGTCAGCGTGAAGTGATCGATGATGAATGCGCGGTCTGCTGGGTCCAACGCGCGATGACCTTCGAGCTCCGCAACGATCGCTTCCATCATGGCACGCAATGTCTCATAGAAGAATCTTTCAAGCCTACGATGGCTAAGCGAGTTCACCACGGCGTGTACCTGATCGCGGTGAGTCTGCATGTACAGCAGCATTGTCTTGAATCCGTCAGCCCATTCGCTGTAGCTGGCGTGGGACATGACGTGGTTGGCGATATCCATCTCGAACACCCAGATCGCCAGTTCGTACACGTCAGCGAAGTGGTAATAGAACGCCTGTCGCGTGATACCTGTTTGGTGTGCCAGCGAAGAAACTGTCACCTTGGCGAGCGGGCGGGTTTCCAGCTGCTCCTTCAAGGCGCCACCGAGTGCGTGCTTGGTGTTGGCGGATCCCCGGTATGTCACGGCAGCTGGGCCTGATCGAGCGCCGTGGTAGCTAGTGGGGTGGGTCCATTAGTCATGCTGTGGTCCGGTCCTCGCATCATCAATTTGTGGGTGGTCCACCAACTATCGCATAAAGCACCCCACGATCGCGCACGTGTAGTCGCGGTTAGCATGATTCAGCAATTCTCCAGATACTGGCCCTAACAGTGTCCCAGAGTCAGTGCGCTCGACCATACGGGAGAAAGCTCTTGCGATATGCGGGACTATGGTCCGTCCATCGCCCCTACTGTGCTCGGGCAATTGGTGTAAAGCCGTGAGTTTTTGACACGTTGGCCGAACTGTCCATCGGCCTAGTCGCAAAGCAAAACCTAGCATCACTAGTGAGGACCGAGGCATGAAGGGTGCCTGTTCCATTTTCTTCAGTGTCGAGAAAGGCAGTGTCATGTTTCTGTTCGAATCCATCTCTTGGCAAGCGTGGGTGGCGTGGCTGGTGGTACTTGTAGCCCTGATTGGCTTCAATGAGCTCACTCGCCGTTACCGCGCGGCCGGCTGGGCCATATTCATCATCTTGCCCATCGTTCTGACCATCTTCGTGTGGCCAACCACCGCGGGTGGTGATTCCTCCACCGGAACATGGTTCCACTGGGTGAAGGTATATTCTGCGCTTGCGGGCGTGCTGGGCTTCATGCTGATCCGGTACCACAAGAGGGTAGCGGCGAATAGGTTCGCGCTCATGTTCCCGCCACTCATTCTGGCGATCAACATCATGGAGGCGTGCATTCGTGACTTCCAGGTTGGTGCCATGGGCGCTGACGGCATGGTTGACGGTGTGTACATGCTCTCTGGCCCGTGGAACTGGATGAACGGCATCGCGGGATTGATCAACCTCATCACGATCTGCGGATGGGTTGGTATCTTTATCAGCCGTGACAAGTCGAAGGATATGATCTGGCCAGACATGCTGTGGTTCTGGATCATCGCCTACGATCTGTGGAACTTCGCCTACGTGTACAACTGCGTTGGCGATCATTCCTTCTACGCGGGGGCGGCCCTTCTTATTTCCTGCACCATTCCGGCCTTCTTCATCAAGAAGGGTGCGTGGCTCCAGCACCGCGCATCAACGCTCGCCTTGTGGATGATGTTCACCATGGCAGTCCCGGGCTTTGTCTCAGATTCGGATTACGCCGTTGCTGCCAGCGGAGAGCCGGCTGCACTGTTCACCGTCTCTGCTATCGCACTGGTTGTCAACATTGCAGTGCTGGTGTACCAGATCCGCACGATGGTAGTTCGGCGGCGCAACCCACTGCGCGACGAGCTCTACCCAGAGCTTCCTGCCTACCAGCACGTCGTGCAGGCAAACGCTGAGGAATTGGCTGCCACAGCCGTAGATAAGGCTGTCTAGCGCGAGAAACCTCGATTGGTTAGGAAAATGACCGAGTGCGATTGGAAGAGGGGCGGGGTAGAGATGCCGTCGTCGTCGCCCTTTTACGGTGACCCACCCACGTAGTGGGAGGCGTAAAATGGACGACGACGAAGCCAGTACTAGGACGCGCTATGTGCGGACGGTGCCGAACCCTGTGGCTTCGGGTTCGAATCGATGATCTTCGGGCGGCGCGAGGCGATGTATGGTGTTTCGCCTACGATCGCGTTGTGGCTGCGCCACAGGAGGTACTTCATGCTCAGATTCGTCATCGTGGCGAAGCGGTTGCGGTTGGAGAGCAACTGCTGAACGTGCACGATCACCCAAATGAGCCATGCCGGGAAGCCCTTGAGCCGAATCGGCTTGGGGACGGGCAGGCCCTTGATCTCCGCGATGGCCGAGGCGCGACCGATCGTGGCCATCGTTCCCTTATCCGTGTAGGAGAATGCCTTGGGGACCGGGGCGCCGGAGATCTGAGCGGCGATCACGCTGGCCACATGCTGCCCGCCCTGAAGCGCCGGCTGCGCTAGCTGCGGCAGTGGCGTATCTGGGTTAACGGACACATCGCCAACAGCAAAAACATTGGCAAGCCCACGTACGCGTTGGTGATCGTCAACCTCGATGCGGCCGCCGCGGCCCTGAGGAAGGCCCCAATCAGCGATGGACGAATGCGCAGTGACGCCCGACGCCCAAATGACGATGGGGGTCTCCAAGAACGTCTGTTCGCCGGCATGCTCGACTGTCACACCGGTATTGGTGACTTCCTTGACCGCTGTTTCGAGGCGAAGGTCCACGCCACGTTCGCGCAGGGAATCAGCCGAGTATTCGCGCAACGATTCGGCGAACGGTCCAAGGACAGCCGGTCCCATTTCCACAAGGGAGATATGAATCCGGGATGGGTCAAGTTCAGGGTAGGTGACGGGCATGTCATGGTTGCGCATTTCCGCCAGTGCGCCCGCGGTTTCCACGCCGGTTGGGCCTGCTCCCACCACGACGATACGCAGATCGTGATCCTGATCGTTCATAGCGGCGTCCTCGAGCTCAGCGAAGATCTTGTCACGCAGCTTGAGAGCCTGCGAGCGCCGGTACAAGGGCATGGAATTCTCGCGTGCGCCGGGGATGCCAAAGTAGTTGGCGGTCACGCCGGTTGCGATGATGAGGTAGTCATACTTCACCACGATGTTGCCATCGAGAGTGAGGGAACGGTCCGCGTGGTCCATCGAAAGAACCGTGCCGCGGACAAATCGCACGTTGTCTTGGCGCGCACGCACGGCCCGGAGGAACCACGTGACATCCCCCGGATTGAGTGCGGCGGTGGCCACCTGATAGAGCAGCGGCTGGAAGGTGTTGTAGGTGTGGCGATCGATGAGCGTGATATCTACATCGGCGTTCGCCAGCTTACGTACTGCGGCCAAGCCTCCGAAGCCACCGCCAATAACAACAACATGTGGGCGCTTTGCCGCTGTGCCTGTAGCCTGTCCAGCTTGTGCTCTATCTTGCATGGACACCAGACTAACGTCCTAGATTGGCTCTCACTAGAGCGGGGAAGCGTGTTTCTGGACACGGGGGTGGCGCGCGCCTTGCTCCGTGCGATATCTGTACGCGAGCCACATCAGCCAGCACGCGAGGATTGCGGCTCCCGCCAGCGGAGATGCGTAGCTCGCTGCCGCCGTACAGATGCCGCCCGACCATCCGGAGGTGACGCGCTGGATCGTGCCAACAGGAATCGGGCCGAGTTCAGGGGTGTTGATCGTCAGGGACTCCGCTTCAGTACTGCGCTGAGCCGCTATGCCGCGGGCCGCGATCACCGCGGCCGGTAGAAGCGTGAGGATCGGTATCCAGAGGTACGTGGGCCATGCGTTGGGTTGTGCCGCTGGCGATGCCGCGGCCACAGCGTGGGGCCATGCGCCGCTGGCCAGCCCGAGCGAAGGATCGGCCACCGTGACCGCCCACATTCCGGCAAGGTAGACGGCGGCAAGGTAGGCCGCTCCAAGATAGACGATTGCGAGGCAAACGGCAGGCAGAGCGTTTCCAAGAAATACGGACCACGTGGCTCTCGGAACTCTGGCGAAACCGTGGCGAATACGAGATTCGCTCACCCAGTCAGTCCACACGGTAGAACTTCGGATGGCGTACCAGATGATCGATAGGGCGGCGAACGGCCACGCAAAGTCTGGAAGCCCGGCTGCGAGCAGTAGCGCGAACACCGTCAGGAGGGCTGCCGCGAACTTCCAGCTACTGCCGATGCCACGCCAGAACACCGTGGAGAGAAGGTGGGCGCGACGCCTTAAGCGGCGCCGATTCCCGGTTGCGCGAACCCCGGCCCGATGCCGCAGAGCTGAGGCGTCCAGCTGCATGAGGCTCAGGGCAGCTCCCTTAGCGTTCGCGTCGGCCTCCATGAGACTCCAGCGGGCAACCGCGTACATGTTGGTGGAGATACGGTGGTTATCGCCTTGAACGGAAAGGCCGGCGCCGAGCGTGAGAGGGACAGATGCAATAAGCACGGCGCTCAGAACACAGATGGTGGCAACGCTGTAGCCGATGTGCACTGCAATGGTCACGAGAAAGATGCCACCGAACACGGCGATGATCGTGTTGACGCCGGCCACTTGCAGGAGCTGGAGCGCCGGCGGGACATCATGCGTGCGCCACGCGAGTTCCGCGGGCGAGGCCCGAAATGGTCCGGCAAAGCGGGCGACTGCGAACTCTACAGCGCCAAGGGCACCCGCCGCGATCCACACGAGGGATGCAGCTGGAATGATCGCCTGACGAAAAGGTGCCGCGAGAGCAGGCGCAATCGAACTGGCAACCCCCGCCCAGAGTGCGGCGGCAACAGCCGCGCTCACAATCCAGTACCACGCCTCCGACGTCACACGGGCACCCTGTTGTCGTACTGTCATCAGGTGCCAGAAGCCAAGGTGATGGTCGCGGAGACCTCCCCGAGAAGCTGCGGGGCGTGGGTGGCGGCGATGACGGCGCGTTTTCCCATGTGATGGTGGAGGACTCTGCCAAGGATCCCTTGAAAATCGGAGTCCAAGCGTTGCTCTGGTTCGTCAATAAAGAGGATGCGCCAGGGCCGCACGAGTATGGACGCTAGGGCGGCCCGGCGCTGCTGACCGGAGGAAAGAGAATACGGCACTCTGTCCGCTAGGTCGGCCACTCCAAAAATCTCGAGTGCCTCGGTTGGAGTGGTGATTGATTCTTCCTCAAAGAACACCTCGAAGTGGTCGCGAATGGTGAGCCCGCGTAGCCACATCCACTCGTCCATCACTGCGTAGGTTAGCTCGTGATGGTCGGGGGAAGACGGTGTTGTTGGACGCCCGCCGATGGTGTAGCTATCACATTCCATGGGCTGGTAGCCAGCGAGCCCCCGCAGAAGAGTTGATTTGCCCGCACCGTTAGGTCCAGTCACCGCGATCAACTCACCGGGGCGGGCCGAAACGTCTAACCCGTCAATAACGTCATCGCCGCCGTAACCAATCCGTGCGTTCGTCACCTCTAAAATCGGAGCCTGGGCGGCAGCGGGTTGGGAGGCGCCTCGCGGATCGCCAACGGGAGCACCTCGGGGATCACCCACGGGAGCACCCTTGGGCGTATCTGCTGGCGTGGCAGCGGATACGCCCATTACATCGAAGCTGAGAGAATTGCGTGAACCTCATCGTAGGTCAACACGATGGGATTGCCTTTCATCGAACTCGCATTCATTGCCGCCTTGGTGGCCGCGTCAAGCTGGTCCTCACTCAGGCCCAAGCTTGCCAAACCGTCAACGCCTAGCAGGGAAACGGTCTCGCGAATCCACGCGACGCCGTCTTCCGCGCGAGCTTCAGGGTTGCCGGTGAGGAGCTGGGCAACAGTATCGTAACGAGCGATCGAAGGATTCTCAGGATCGCGCTCCTTCATCGCCGTAATGTTGGCCTCACAGCACTGGGCCAGCACAGCCGCGCACACGTTTCCGTGCGGCGCACCGGTCATTCCGCCCACGGGAGCGGCGATGCCATGAGCCGCCCCAAGCTTGGCGTTGGCAAGCGAGAGGCCCCCGAGCAGCGAAACGAACGCCATATCTTCACGGGCCCCATGGTTGGCGCCATCCGCATGGGCAACTCTCAGTCCGCGCGCGGCGCGCTGCATGCCTTCTTGAGCGAACAGATCCGTCAGTGGGTTTGCCTGACCTGATGTGAAGGGTTCGATGCACTGGGTCAGGGCATCCAAGCCAGACGAAGCGGTTACAGCCGGGGAACAGGAGAGCGTCAGAAGCGGATCCACGATGGCAACCGCGGGGATCATCGCCGGGCTGCGTAGGCTGGCCTTGAGCTTGTGCTCTGGCGAATAGATTGGCGCATTCGCCGTGACTTCGGCGCCGGTTCCTGACGTTGTAGGCAGAGCAATGACGGGAACGGATTGCGGCGCGAGTTTCTGCCCGCGGCCCACAACCTCCAGATAATCCATGAGATCGCCCTGATTGCGCAGCAGGATTCCCACGGACTTCGCGGTATCGATCACCGAGCCGCCGCCCAGCGCAACAATAACGTCCGGATGCATCGCGGAGGCTGCGGCCACCGCAGCTCGCACCCCGTCAACAGACGGCTCTCCGGAGCTGCGCCAGATCTCGAGCTTCGCAAGATCCCCCAATTCCTTCAGCGGTGAGGCCTCGGCATCCGTATGACGCCCGGTAATCACAAACGCGCGATCACCAAACTTCGCCACCTCGCTCAGTAGCTGATCTGATGCCCCGTCACCAAACGTGATGCGGCCGGCTGTGCTGAAACTGAAGGACATACTGCTCCTTTGATTTGATCCTTGTAGTCGAGCATATAGTCAAGCTTGGCACATTTCTGGCGGCTCTACTCAGCTTGCCGCTTGGCTTCCTCCTGACCGCTTCGCTTCCTCCTGAAGGATGGCCGAGAAATCGTGATCACCCAGCCCAGCCCGCTGGGCGCGAAGAAGCGCTTCGAGCGCAGCGCCGGTGGCCGGCAACGGATCGTTGGCGGTATGGATCATGAGCCGAGCGTCTTTGGCGATGGCGTCTGTAGAGAATTGAGCATCGGCGGTATCGCGCCCTAGCGTGAAGTCCCGCTTGAAATCGGCCATCCAGCCCAAGCTAGTTCCCTTGAGGAGATCCAGAACTCGTTCGGCGGCGAATCCCTCGGCACCCCCAAGCCGAATGGCCTCGGCAACTCCCTGTGCGGTCACGGCTAGGGCAAGATTCGCCAGCAGTTTCGCGGTGGCGGCCTCGGGTGCGGATTCGAGAAGTTTGAGCCGATCGGGATCGGCGTAGGCGCTCACGGCGTCTGCCACTGTTTGCCGCGCCAGTGCATCGGTGCCGCCTACGTACACACCAAGTTTCCCGGCCCGAGCCGGAGCAAGCGTCCCAACAACAGGAGTGTGGACGTAACGCACTCCGCGCCCGTGAGCCCATGTTTCAAACTCGCGAGCATCCTCCGGTGCCACGGTGGTGACGTCCGCCCACACGGTTCCTTCGGGCAGCAACTCGGCCCCCGTCACAATCTCTCGCACGGTTGCCGGCCCGAACAGACAGGTAACAACAAGGTCAGCGCCGCGGATCGCCGCCCCTGCATCATCGGCGAGTTCAGCGCCCGCCTCCACCACCCGTTGAGCCTTCTTAGCGGTGCGGTTCCACACCGTGATGTCGTGCCCACCGTGCTCGATCAATCGGAGCGCGAGCTCCGTCCCCATACGGCCAGTTCCCAAAAAAGCAATACGCATGGCTCCACACTAGTCCGCGTGTGCGGCTCGCGCGGACGCTTCCACCTTGTTCGATGCGTGATCGGTCCCGTGACAAGCCCGGGTGTCCGATCCGTTTCGCACGGGCGTCACATTTCGTTTCGCGTGGCCGCTGCGACCCGGTTACCGGTTCGGTCCAGCCGACACCTACGAGCTCTATTTCGCTCCGGCACCCCGCTGCCACTTGATGGGCGTCACGGTGCCGCTCTGCCAATCGCGGCGCAGCAGGCCGTAGGCCACAGAGGCCACCGGCTCCTCACCCTCTACCGGCCAAGATTCGCGGTAGTAGGCTTCCTGTACCCAGTGGGCACTCTCGAAAACGCGCCGCATGGGAATGTTGTCCTCGCGGGTTTGCCCTTCGAGCCGCGTCACATCGGGCATCGTGGTGAAAGCAAAATCGGCGATGGCGCGCAGGCATTCCACGCCCAGACCTTGCCCCCGCACGGCCTCGGATAGCCGCAGATCGAAGAGCGGAGCGTCATCGTCCAGATCCTCGAAAATGACCAGCCCGATGCGGCCCTTCCACTTCTCTTCCAACCAGTACGTCGCGTGATCCGAATTTGTGTAGGCGCCCTCGGCGATCCGCTGGTTAACCAGCTCCGCGCTGGGCTGGGAGATCACGTGATACGGGAAGAAATTCGACGTCATGAAATCGATGAACGCCTCACGATCAGCCGTATCCTCGGGTTGAAAGGGAATGAGCGTGACAGACATGGCGCGATTCTACGCGCGCAACGGCACGTTTCGCGGTAACGGCACCCCGGGTTTTTTAACGACGACGACGTTTTGAACGACGACGATACCTCCCCCGCAGATTCCTATCGGACAATCGGCGGAGGCTGGACGCCAACTTGTTCGGCGAATGCGTAGGCGATGCGTTGCCCGTTGAAGGAAACGCGCCCGTCAACTGCCTGGAGTGCGCTGAGCAGTGGTTCTTCTTCGCCGCCTTGGGCAACGTGCCAGCGTGCGATTTGCGCCGGGCTTGCCTCGGGATGGAACTGCAGAGCAAGGCCGGAACCAATGCGGAAAGCTTGGTAGTTGTAGGCGGTGGAGCTGGCCAAGAGCCGTGAATCCTGTGGCAGGCGCTCCACGGCATCGCTATGGGACAGGAAGCCCATGAGGACTTGATTCTTGGCTACATGGGAGATGATCGGATCGGAGAGTGCCGCATCTGTCAGGGTGAGTTCGGAGGCACCTTCTTCCAAGCCAGAAGGTCCGGGAACTGCCACGTGGCCGCCATATGCCTGAGCAAGAATTTGGTGCCCTAACCCGGTGGCAAGCACCGGAAGATGATTGTGGATCGCCTCTTTGAGGAGCCATCCCACTGGCTCGATCCACGGATGATCGATGCCATCATGGGAACTCATGAATCCGCCCAACAAGATGACGCCATCGCCAAGATCGGCAAGGGTTGGAACCGGGTCCTCCCACAGGTGCACCGTCTCCAATGTGATCCCACACTGAGTCAGCCACGCGTCAAATCGGTCAATCGTATGAGCGTGGTCTGGTTGCAGGATGGTTACCGTGGCCATAATTGGATTCTTGCAGGGTAGCAGGCCAATTGCCGCACTTTGGATGCGTGAGACTCCTTACCTTCCGCCAAATTGTGGGCTTTCACGCGGCTGTTCTGGGACAAAGGTAAGGCGTTTCACGGATGCGGCGGCCGGTGTCTCACGTCCCGGTGCTGCTGCACTGCGGCGTCCAGGGATCTTTGCACGGATAGTGTGTAGAGGGTTGAATGGAGCGGGAACGCGCCTCAGGAAGGACACCACCATGCGCTTATCACTTGTTCTGGGTTCGGGCGGCGCTCGCGGATACGCACACATCGGCGTGATCGAAGAAGCCAAGGCTCGCGGCCACGAGATCGTGGCGATCTCTGGCTGTTCGATTGGTGCGCTGGTTGGTGGGCTAGAAGCCGCAGGCGGACTCGATGATTTCACGGAGTGGGCGCGAGGGCTTTCGCAGCTTCAGGTTATACGGATGCTTGATCTGACGCTCGGGGAGGCGGGCTTCGTCAAGGCGGACAGAATTATCGAAGAGGTCAACGGATTCTGCGGAGGAGTCCGTATCGAGGATCTGCCCATTCCCTTCACCGCCGTTGCCAGCGATCTGACCGCACGGCGCGAGGTGTGGTTTCAAGAAGGCATGCTGTACAAAGCGATTCGTGCATCGATTGCGATGCCGGGGGTGATCACTCCGGTACGCATGCAGGGCCATATCCTTGTGGACGGTGGCGTTTGCAATCCTGTCCCGATGGAGCCCACCCTTTCTGAGCCCTCGGACGCCACCGTAGCTGTGTCGCTCGCAGGCGGATCACCGTTGGTTCAATCCCGTTGGGCTGTGGCAAATTCGGACGAGATCCACGCCGAAAAAGACGGCACAGTGGCTTCTCGTGTGGCTCGCGAGTTCGAGGAGCTTATGCAATCTGAGACAGTCCGGTCATTGCAGGCGCGCATTGCTTCGCGCCCCCGCCGTGGCACCGCGGAAGCCGGGGGTACCACGGAAGCGGGAGGCACCACCGGCGATAGCATCACGGATCTTCCCGGCACTGCTGATCTCATTGAGCTGGGCAAAGCCGATATCTCAACACTGGACTTGGCACAGCAAGCCATCAGTACGATGCAATCAATGATTGAGCGGTATCGCGCCGCAGCTAACCCAGCACAAGTGAGGATCGCAGTGCCGCTGGGGGCCGGCGGCACGCTAGATTTCCACCGCGCCAGTGAACTCATCGAGCTCGGCCGCGAACTGGCGGCCGAGGCCTTCGATCGAGCAGGAATCTAGAGCAGGCCGCAGGGATTCAGAGTAGGCAGTGACGCCAAGCCCAACCTCAACGGTCCGATCATCGGGTGCGTACGTGGGTCATCCGCAACACTGCCACCGCCGAACCCACCCCACACGATCCGATCATTGTGTGCGGACGTGGGGTGCCGTCGTCGTCGTTAAAATCCCCGACTACTTGTGCGCCGTCTCTTCGTCCGCGTAGATCTTCTTGATGAGATGATCGAAGTGCTCGATCGCGTGCGACCGCCGGATTTTGAGGGTGGGTGTGGCGGTGCCATCATCGACGGTCATTTCCGCGGGCAGGATCTCGAACCGCTTGACGGTCTCCCAATGATCCAAGGTCTTGTTGGCGGCTTCAACATCGCGTTCAACAACCGAATGAATCTGCGGCAAACTGATCGCCGTGGAGTAATCGATATCGCCCAAATCGTTGGCCTTGCACCACTGGGCGACCCACTCAGGATCCAGCGAAACTAGCGCGGCACAGAACTTGTGACCCTCGCCAACCACCACAGCCTGAGAGATCGCCTGAGACGTGCCGGTGAGCGCGGACTCCACCTCGGATGGTGATACGAACTTCCCGTTGGACGTCTTGATCACATCCTTCATCCGGTCAGTGATGTAGAGGAACCTATCCTTGTCCAGATGGCCGATATCTCCGGTGTGGAACCAACCGTCGTGGATCTGCTGGGCGGTCAGCTCCGGATCGTTGTGGTACCCGCGCATCACGCCGGGTCCCTTGATAAGAACCTCGCCGGTATCGGGATCGATGCGGGTAGTGGAGCCCGGGATAACCCTGCCAACCGAACCAAATCGTGGCTCCTTTGGACGATTGAAGTAGCTGACTGCGGCAGTTTCCGTGACGCCGTAGCCTTCCAAGAGGGGTACGCCGATGTTGAAGAACCACCGCTGCAGGTCAGGATTCAACTTCGCCGAACCAGAGATAACAAACTGGAGGCGGCCGCCCAGCTTCTCGCGGATGGTGCTGAACACCAGCTTGTTCGCAAGCGCATACTGAGCCGCAAGCCCCTTGGGCATCTTGAGCCCAGCAGAGCGGTACGGGAACGCCTTTTCGCCCACGTTCATCGCCCACGTGATGATCTTGCCCTTGGGGGTATCGGCAGGTGCAGCAGCCAATGCCGATGTGCGCACCTTCTCGAAGATTCTGGGAACGCCGCACATGAAATCGGGTTTGAGCTTGGCCAGGTTCGGCACGATCTGATCGATACGCCCATCAACAGCGGTGATGGCCCCAACGTACAGATTGATGGGGAGCATGCACTTGCCGAAACCGTGGGCCAACGGCAGCCACAGGAAGTGGATCATGCGATCGTAGATCGCATCGTTGGCACCCCAACCAATGCCCTGATAGATCCATGTGCCGTGAGTGAGCTCAACGCCCTTTGGCCGCCCGGTGGTGCCCGAGGTGTAAATGATGGTGGCAAGCGTGTCCTGATTGGTCTTGTCCTGAGCTTCGCCAACGCAGCGTGGGAAATCGTTGAGGTAATGAGTACCCAGATCGCGCAGTTGATCCCAGGTGTGAACGCGCGGATCGTCGATCGTGACGCCGCCTTGCAGGACGATGATGTGCTTGAGCGCGGCAGCGGCCGGGCCCGAATCAAGGATCTTTTCCAGCAGCTTCTGGTCCTGAACGAACAGCCACGAACTGGCCGAATCCTCCAAGATCAGGGCGATATCGCTCTGGCGTGTGTTGGGGTAAACGGTGCAGGTGACTCCGCCAATCGTGCCGAGCGCGAGATCCGCCATGATCCAACGGATCGAGGTGCCAGCGCAGATGGAGGCAACCTCACCGAACGAGAAATCCAG
This sequence comes from Ancrocorticia sp., assembly GCF_052089425.1. Taxonomy (NCBI): domain Bacteria; kingdom Bacillati; phylum Actinomycetota; class Actinomycetes; order Actinomycetales; family Actinomycetaceae; genus Ancrocorticia; species Ancrocorticia sp. The sequence goes on from NZ_JBQCZW010000002.1 coordinate 25,903, forward strand.
ACTGATCAGCCCAGCAGCAATTTCGTGGACCCAATCCCGAAATTCTGCCCATGAGGCTTCCTGCCAATTACCGGAATCGTCCGGATACATCCAGCCGACCTGATGGGGGAGCCGATCGGCGCGATCGTCCAGCGCCGAGCCGATGTTTGGCCAAGCGTTATCGAAAGCTCGTTGGATTTCCGGGGTGACACCTTCGGGTAAGTACGCAACCATACCCCCAGACTAGTGCCAAGGGATCGGCGAGAAGCAAACGCGAGCCGTTGCCTAGGCGCCGCCCCGCTTCGAGTTTGGCGCGTTGGCCCCGGTAGGATCGCAATCATGCAGATCTCCGAAGCAGGCTATGACGATGTTCCCGCTATCGCCGCACTCATGGCGGCCAGTTTCGCCCACGATCCTGTCATGGCACAGTTCTTTCCCAGTGCCAACGGCCGCAACGAAGCGATGACCAAAGTGTTCAGAATCGAATTGGAGCAGTTCTACATTCCTCTAGGTGTTGTGGATGTTGTGCGCGCGAGCGGTACTGGTAGCGACGCAGGAGGCACTGGTAGCGACACAGGCGGCACCGGCACCCGAGTGAGCGGCACTGGCGCCCAACCGCGCGACCAGATTCTTGGCACGGCGCTCTGGGCGAAACCAGAGGTTGCTATGACCAGATGGGACGAGGCCAAGATGACAGCCCGCATGGCCCGTGTGCTTGGCCGTCACATCTTCCAGTACATGCACCTAGATCGCTTCGATTCGGCCGCCGCTCCCAAGTTCCCGCACTGGTACCTCTACACTGTGGCCGTTGATCCGCAGGCTCAAGGGCAGGGGGTCGGCGGAAAGCTGCTGGAGTATGGGATCGCCCGTGCCGGCGATTCACCTATATATCTGGAGTCCACCACTGAAGGATCTCAAAAGCTGTACGAGCGTAAGGGGTTTCAGCCTCTCGGCATCATTCCGTCACCCATCAAATCCCCTGAAGTTGGTATGTGGCGCCCGGGCCGAGTCAACGGCTTGCGCAGGGACTAGATGCTGGCTGTCGGGATGCTACAAGCACGCGAAGATCACGGAACGGTAAAGATCTGCTGGGTATTCGATGGGTGATTGGCCGCGCACCGGGTAGATGCGTCTACACTTAATCACTATGCGAAGTAGAAAGCAGAAGATTTCTGGCGCACCACCGGAGATTGAGTACTCGGAAGATCTCGCTGCCTTCATCTCAGCCGCTCCAACGAGCTTTCACGCAGCTCGCGAAGTGGCACGCAGGCTCGACGCCGCAGGGTTTACCCCTCAGGATGAGTCTGAGGATTGGGATGGCTCGGTTGGTGGCCATTACCTCGTCCGGGATGGAGCTGTTGTGGCGTGGCGAATTCCCGAAGGTAAGCCAAGCGCCTTCCGTATCGTCGGCTCGCACACGGATTCGCCGAGCTTCAAAGTCAAGCCTTCAGCCACGTCAACCCATTTCGGATTCTCACAGATCAACGTGGAAACCTACGGCGGTCTGCTGGCCAACTCGTGGCTGAATCGCGAGCTTGGGCTGGCGGGCCGGATCGTGACCCTAGATGGCTCAGAGCATCTGGTCACAACAGGCCCGCTCATGATGATCCCTCAACTGGCGCCCCACCTTGACCGATCCGTACGCGAGAAGCTCACCCTGAATCCGCAGAAGCACCTGCACCCCGTCTGGGCGCTGGACGGCGCCTCACAGGCGGGGAGTCTGGGAGACATAAACGGATCTGCCCACCTCGCGCGCCAGTCGCAGGAGCTAGCGCAGTCACAAGAACCAGCGCAGAGGGACTTTGCCCACGAGTTCACCAACGTGTTGGTGAACTCGATCGATACCACGGAACACATCGAACCCGCGGGGCGGGGGCGAGGGGGCGATAGTTCGCCGTCGTCGTCGATTAATCCCGAACACATCGCCGGGGCGGACCTCTTTGCCTACGACTGCCAAACTCCCGAAATTATGAACGGGACGTTCTTGGCGGCGGGGCGGCAGGACAACCTCGTCTCCGTGCATGCCTCTCTGCGTGCGCTGATTGCTGCCGATTCGCCTGAAATCGCCGTGATGGCGGCTTTTGATCACGAGGAAGTCGGTTCGCAAACCGCCGCTGGCGCCTCGGGACCGCTGCTGGAGACCACCCTGCAGCGCATCGCGATCGCGGCTGGGCGCACGCAGGATCAGATCTATCAGATGTTCGCGCGCTCAAGTTGCGTCAGCTCGGACGCGGGGCACTCCGTCAATCCGAACTATGCCGAATTCCATGACCCGGATCAGTTTCCCGTGATGGGGCGCGGGCCGATGATCAAAATCAACGCGAATCAACGCTACGCATCCGACGGGCGCGGCCAAGCGCTGTGGCTGCGCGCCTGCCACGAGGCCGGTGAGCCGACACAGGAGTTCGTATCCAACAACGCCGTGAGCTGCGGCAGTACCATTGGCCCTTTGACGGCCACGCGGCTGGGAATCGCGACGGTGGATGTGGGCGTTCCGCTCCTGTCCATGCACTCCGTGCGCGAGCTCTCCGCCGTTCGGGACGATCACGCACTGTCCAACATCATGAAGGGCTACTGGAATCTTGCATAAGCCCCCAATTTACAACGCCGCCCGTACCCTTGATCAGGCGGCCTTCGCGCACCCGGACCGCCCCTCCATCACGTATGGAGAGCGGGTGCTCACCGTGGCTCAGGCCGACGAGCTGACACGCCAGCTCGCCCACCTTCTCGCGCAGGCCGGGGTGAGTACCGGCGATCGCGTGATGCTCGCATCCCACAATTCGCCCTATCACCTGCTCACGCACATCGCATGCGCCCGCCTTGGCGCCGTGTTTGTTCCCGTATCCTTCCGGCTCACGCAGCTGGAACTTCAAGAGCTGGTGGATTTCGTTTCACCGCGCGCCATCATCTGCGAGCCCGAGATCGCTGCCCGCGGAGCTTTTGTTTCCACCGGGACGCTGCTCCAATTTGTGATCGATGACGATGTTCAAGCCGGGCCCCTATCCGCCGGTTTTGCGAATGGATACCTCGCGCTGGGGGCCGCCATGAGTCCCCACGATGCGTCAATGATCTCCGATACCCGCAACACCGGGATGATGGGCCTGAACCAACACGGCTACCCGGACGGGCTGGCGATGCTCATGCTCACCTCCGGCACCGTCGGCAAACCCAAAGCCGTGAGCCTGACCCACGCCAACCTGTGGTGGGGATCGCGCAACTTCCGTGACGGCTTCGAGTACCGCACCGATGAGACGGTGCTGGCAGTTGCGCCGTTCTCTCACATCGGCGGCTTCAACGGCACCACCTTGGATGTGTTCACCGGAGGCGGTCACGTTGTGATTGAACGCTACTTCGATCCCGCGAGGACCCTTCGTGACATCGAGGAACACCGCGTCAACATCATGTTTGCGGCCCCCACGATGTACATTGCGCTGGTCAATCACCCCGATTTCGCTACCCGAGACCTCTCCTCGTGGCGCCTACCGCTGGTGGGCGGCTCGCAGGTGCCCGCGCCCTTGCTCGGGCGGCTGGCTGCGCGCGGGCTCCGGCCACTCAACGTGTGGGGCATGACCGAGACGGCGGCGCCCGGCGCCTACCTTCCCTTCGAGCACTGTCCCAATCGCCCCGGCTCCATCGGACGGCCCTTCGCCTACATCGAAGCCCGGCTACGTGATCCGAAGAGCGGCAAGGACGTTGGCCAAGGAGAAATTGGAGAACTCCTTGTTCGCGGGCCTAGCGTGACCTCCGGATACTGGCACGGGGAGACCTACTCCGACGATGCCTTCGTTGGTGATTGGCTTCGCACCGGCGACCTTGCCGAGCTGGACAGCTGCGGATTCCTCTCTATCGTTGGACGGCTACTCGATCGGATCATGACCGGCGGCGAAGGCGTGCTTCCCGATGAAGTCGAAAGCGTTCTGCGGCAGCTGCCGGGGGTCCGCGACGCCGTTGTATGCGGAGTTCCCGATGACGTGTGGGGTGAACTCATCGTTGCTGGGCTCGAACTTGAGGATGGCGTGAGCGAGCCGAGCTTCTCCGATGTGGAAAGCTTCGCCAGCAAGATGCTCGGGCGCTACAAGCTTCCGCGCTTCGTGGCAGTGTTCGATCGCATTCCCTTGACGTCTAATGACAAGACCGATCGGCCGGCTGCGCGTTCCATTATCGGGGCGTTGATGAAGGATCAGGGCGTCACGGCGGAGGATTTGCGCCCGCAGTAGTGCTCGGGGGCGGCAATATCCCGGTCTCATTTCCGTATGCTGTAGTAGCCATGCGTATAGAGGTGGCTTACACCAAATACGGAGCTGTAGCAGGGGTGATGCTTCGGCGTGAGGTGCTGTTCGGGTGTTCACTTCCGCATGCTGTAGTAGCCGTGCGAATACGGATAGCTACTACAGAATACGGTTCTATAGCGCGGGTGAGGCATCGGCGAAATAACCACACCGGGGCCACCTACACCGGGGCGACCCGCAACCGGCCACCCACAGCCGGCCACCTATACCGTGCTACACGGCGGCAAACGCCGGATTCTTCGCGATCAGCGAGCTAGCCTCTTGGCGCATGGTGGTGGGTGCGGACAAATGCTTGAGGTTGTCGGGGATCTCCCAGCCCTTAGCGGCCATGGCCATGCCATACAGCCGCCCGGCGCGGTAGGAGGAACGCACGAGCGGGCCGGCCAGCACTCCCGCGAAGCCAATCTTCTCACCCAGCTCCTTGAGCTCCACGAATTCGTTGGGCTTAACCCACCGATCGATCGGGTGGTGCAAAGATGACGGCCGCAGATACTGGGTGATGGTCAACAGATCGCAGGAGTTATCGCGCAGATCTACCATCGCCTGTTCAATCTCTTCGCGGGTTTCACCCATGCCGAGGATCAGGTTGGACTTGGTGACCAGCCCTTCTTCGCTGGCCATTTGGATGATGTCCAGTGAGCGCTCATAGCGGAAGGCGGGGCGGATCTTCTTAAAGATGCGCGGGACGGTTTCCACGTTGTGTGCGAACACCTCGGGGCGCGAATCGAATACCTGACGCAGGGCGTCTGGATCGCCCTTGAAATCGTCCACCAACAGTTCCACGCCGGTGCCGGGGCACATCGCGTGGATCTGCCGGCAGGTTTCGGCGTAGATCCACGAGGCGCCGTCGGGAAGGTCATCGCGCGCAACGCCGGTAACGGTGGCGTACCGCAAGCCCAATTGGGCAACGGATTCGGCAACGCGGCGCGGCTCGTCACGATCGAGCATCTGCGGCCGCCCGGTGGCAATCTGGCAGAAATCGCAGCGGCGCGTGCAGGCATCGCCTCCCACGAGGAAGGTGGCCTCGCGATCCTCCCAGCACTCATAGATGTTGGGACAGCCAGCTTCTTCGCACACAGTGTGGAGCTGGGAACCATGCACCATCGAACGCATGTCCGTGTATTCTTTGCCCACCACTGCGGTGGTTTTGATCCATTCTGGCTTCTTCTCGATGGGCGTTTCGGCGTTACGTGCCTCTACGCGCAGGAGTTTCCGGCCGTCAGGCTGCAAGGTTGCCATGAGTCACTCTTTCCGGGCGTTGGAATTTGCGGTACTGGTTGGATAATTCTGGGGCTAGCGCGTCAAGGACTTCGTCAAGCGTAGCGGCCACGCCTTGTTCGGCCAGAGAGGTCACGCCCGCGTCCCGCAGGCCACAGGGGACGATCGTTCCGAACTTGGCGAGGTCTGTGGTCACGTTGAGGGCAAGCCCGTGCATCGTGGCGTCGTTGGAAAACTTCATGCCGATCGCGCATATTTTCTTGGCAAGGCCGTCCGATGCGCCACCGTTGATGGCGCTCTCGCTTGCCGCTCCACCGGCTTCGAACCACACGCCACTCCGGCCCTCGATGGCCGTGGCATGGAGGCCGAAGCTCTCGGCGAGTACCTTGATAATCGCCGCCTCTGTGGTCCGCACAAACGCCACCACATCTTTGGGCGGCTTCACCTTGATAATGGGGTAAATGACTAACTGGCCCGGCCCGTGATAGGTGACGGAGCCGCCCCGATCCATCTCGATCACGGGAATCGAATCGTCCGGGATGTCCTCTGGTTTCGTGCGCCTGCCTGCGGTGTAGGTATCTTTCGCCTCCCACGCGAGCAGAGTGTCTGGTGCCTCCATGGCCGCCACGCGATCATGAAGATCTCGCTGGATGGCGTCCACTTCCATGTAATCGAGAGGGCCTTTGCCCAACAAACTGTAAAGCCGCACGGTTCGATCTTAGGCCACATCCGTGCACGGGCGGTAAGCGATGCACATGCTGGAATGGATTTTGGCGGGCGAAAGTCCTAGGCACCCCATCCTAGGTTGAGGGCACACGATCTGCTTTAACCACCGGTTGAGGGAGGGATCTGGAATAGAGGGCGACGACGGCGGAGCCCCACCTACGTGGTCAGCAAGAGTACGTAGGTGCGCCCCCATTCACAGATTCCGATGCTTTTGCGTTTGTCGCGATTTGGTGTGGGTGAAGGTTCTAGGTGTGGCGGGCACGGGCTCGGGGGAGGACAGAGGTGCGGCTTGGAAAGGGGAAGCATGGAGGTCGAGTGGCTCTCTGAGAGGAGCAGTGCAACACCAGAACCTGAATGTCGGGTGTGAAAACGGGCGGAAACGTGTGCACGATGCATAGAATGTAGTGGACGTCACGGATTTGACGTTAGGGGCAATCGGCTCTGGAAGGGAACCGGTGAAGATAGCGGGGTTCATCGCCCGGCACAGAATCCCCGGAAACACAACGGAAACAAAGGAGCAACGTAGCCGAAAGGATGAAGAGGCCCGGATCACGACACGGTTTGATGTTTGAGACATCTCTCAGTGTATGATCTACGCAACCATTCAGGGCGAATATGTCCGGCCCTGATTCTGAGAGCACGGTGGCCACACCTCATCGGATGTCACGTACTGATTTGCTCAAGGTTTGAAACAGGACATGACTAAAAAGGGAGGGGACTCCATGAAGAAGGTCTATTCTTTAGTGGCAGTCGCAGCAGCAGCAGCGCTGGTGCTCAGTGCTTGTGGGTCAAGCGATGATGAAGGGGGCGGCAAAACCGCGGTCGAAGAGACGTCGGATCGCCCCATTAGTTTTACCGTTGCACAGGATGAGTTCGACGGTTATAACACGATGATGGCGTCAACATACTCGACAGCAAATTCTGCTATCACCGATCGTATGATGCCAGGCTTCGGCTATTTCGACACGGAAGGCGTGTGGCAGAAGGGCACGGACCTTGGTGACTATGAGATGGTCTCCGAAGATCCGTTGACCGTCACCTACACGATCAACGATGAAGCGGTGTACCAAGGTGGTACGCCGATTTCCTGTGAAGATTTCTACATGGACTGGGTTGCTCAGAACCCGCAGTGGATCCGCGACGGCCTTGAGGCCGAAGGTAGCGACGCCACGACCTTGTTTGAGCACGTTTCTGGTCCAGAAAGCTACGCCAACCCGGTGGCCGCAGGCCCGCAGTGTGAAGCTGGGGACAAGGAATTCACCATTGAGTACAGTGCACCCAACCCTGATTGGGAGCTCGTTGTTACTGGTGTTCTTCCGTCACATGTTATCGCTGACAAGCTGGACATGACGAAGGAAGAGCTGTTCGAAGCCTTCAAGAACGAAGATTTCGATGTAGCCAAGGATGCCGCTGATGCATGGAACAACTGGAATGGTGAGACGGGCGTAGTCCCATCGGCAGACGAGGCACCTTCATGGGGCGCATACTCACTGAAGGACGGCGGCTGGGAACCTGGCCAGTACGTCACTCTTGAACCGAATCCCGATTGGTGGGGCGAGCCGGCTGGTACTCAGGAACTCGTTGTTAAGCAGATTTCCCCTGAGGCAATGCTTCAGGCGCTGAACAATGAGGACGTCAACGTGATTGAGCCGCAGGCGACTCAGGACACGCTGGACCAACTCGAGGCCATGGACGGCGTAACGGTTCAGGAAGGCTCCACGCTGATCTGGGAGCACTTGGACATGAACCAGGGCGGCTCCTCGATCTTCGCTGAAGATCAGGGCGGCTTGGCCCTTCGTGAGGCATTCGCCTACTGCGTGCCGCGTCAGGACATCGTGGACAGGCTGATCAAGCCTCTCAACGAGGATGCTGAAGTCATGAACGCTCGCGAGTACTTCCCGACAGATGAGGAGTACGAGCAGGTTGTAGAGGCGAGCTATGACGGCCGCTACGACGAGGTTGATATCGATAAGGCCACGGAGAAGGTCGAGGAATCCGGTATTTCCGATCCCACGATCCGCATTGGCTACTCCGGTCCTAACCAGCGCCGTTCCGATGAGGTCTCCCTCATTCAGGCGTCCTGTGCAGATGCCGGCATCACCATTGAGGACATCGGCTCGGCCGAGTTCATGGCAGAAGGCGGAAACTGGGATACCGGTGACTTCGATGTGGCACTGTTCGCATGGTCCGGCTCCGGTCAGGTAGTCTCCGGCCAGAACATCTACGCCACGACTGGCAACCAGAACATGCTGAGCTACTCCAACGAGACTGTGGACGCAGAGTGGAACAAGGTTATTAGCTCGCTTGATCCCGAGGTGTGGTTGGAATCCAAGGAGATCATTGAGAAGGAACTGTGGGACGATCTCTACGGTATCCCGCTCTTCGCGCATCCTGGAATCGCTGCCTACACGGATGGACTCCAGAATGTGGAGCGCACCGTGGTTCAGACGGGTATTGCTTGGAACGCCGAACAGTGGACGTGGTGATAGGCCAACTGGCCTGACACCCGACCAATGATCACAACCGTTTAACGGCTCGAGGGCGAGGCAGAACACTTCTGCCTCGCCCTCGAGGGCTACATTGAGCCGGAGCGCAGATTCAGGGGTTGTAAGAGCAGAGGTGTAAACCGTTTCTGTAATTTACGGCACTCAATCCGACCGCATTGGTTCAAGGGTTTATAGTCTGAAGTATCTCGTCAAGGGAACATACCGGCGCCTCACTGCGCACGGTTAAGGGCCACCACGCGGGTCCCGTCTGAAAGAAGTTCTCCTAGTGTTCAAATTTATATTAAAACGTCTGGGTATATCGGCAGTTGTCATGCTGATTTCCTCGGCGATCATGTACGTTCTCGTGATCAATTCGGGCGATCCCCTGAAAGATCTACGCGAGAGCACTGACCCCAACCGTGACAATATGATCGCTCAGCGCACCGAGTGGATGGGCCTGAACGATCCTTGGTACACGCGTTACTGGGATTGGCTCCGTGGCGTTGGTGGCTGCTTTAAAGGTCAATGTGATCTCGGCTCCAACCGCAGCGGCCAAGATGTGACCCACATGCTTGGCATCGCTGCTAACTCCACGATGCGCCTTGTTGTGCTGGCAACAATACTTGCTATCGTTCTGGGCATCTTCTTCGGAATGATGACAGCAATCCGCCAGTACTCAGGATTCGATTACGTTGTGACCTTTGCAGCGTTCGTTTTCTACTCCTTGCCAGCCTTCGTGTTTGCGGTGCTACTCAAGGAATATGCGGCTATTCGCTTCAACAACTGGTTAAAGGACCCAACGATATCGTTGCTGACGTCCTTGCTGATCGCCGCCGTCTTTGCCCTATTTGTCGAGGCGATGATAGGTGGTAATCGCAAGCGGCGGCTTATCAGTTTCGGAGTGACATTTGCTGTTCTCCTCGCAGCTCTTCAAGGCATGTCGGCCACCGGATTTGTGAGCAACCCGAGTGTGGGCATCTGGCTTCCGCTCGGCTTGGGATTGATCGCAGCTGTGCTGTTCACCTCGCTGTTCACCGGCCTGTCCAATAAGCGCACGCTCTACAACACGCTCGGCACGGCCGTTATCGCAACGGTGATTCTGCAGATCTCAGAGAGTCAGCTGTGGGAGCCAAGCTGGGGTTTCCTGTTCCTGCTGCTTGCCATCTTCGTGGCTATTGCAGTGGTATTGGGCTACTTCACCGGCGGATACGCTAGGCGGGCCGTTCTCTGGGCAAATGTGTGGACGGGTGCCTCGGTATGGCTGGCTGCCCTGATGTACTACGCACTCCGTTACTGGGGTGATTACGTCACCCTTTCCTCAGGCCGCCCGATCTCAACGATCGGTTCTCAAACACCGAACTTCCGCGGTAGCGAAGTATTTTGGCTGCAGTTCACGGACGTGGCAACCCACCTCTTGCTGCCAACAATCTCTCTGACGCTGATGTCCATCGCCTCCTACACGCGTTACACGCGTTCGGCGATGCTCGAAGTTCTCAATCAGGACTATGTGCGCACCGCGAGGGCCAAGGGCCTCCCGGAGCACACGGTGATCACCCGTCACGCCTTCCGAAACGCGATGATTCCGATTACCACGATTATTGCCTTCGATTTTGCAAGCTTGATCGGCGGTGCCGTGATCACTGAGACGGTGTTCGGATGGAAGGGCATGGGCAATATGTTCAAGGTTGGCCTCGATCAGGTTGACCCAGCGCCCGTCATGGCCTTCTTCCTTGTGACAGGAGGCGCGGCCATCTTGATGAACATGCTGGCCGATATCACCTACGCGTACATCGACCCACGGATTAGGCGGTGAGGACAGCATGAGTAATACATCTGATAACACTCCAACTGGCGGCTTCAACGCCGTTGAACTTGATGACGAAGTCCTAGACGCAACAACCGACAGGTCCTTGTCTCAGGGACGCATCGTCTTGAACCGTTTCCTTCACCATCGCGGTGCGATGGTGTCCATGGTCGTGTTCGCATTGGTTGTCATCGTTGCCTATACATCGATCGGCGTTGGTCCAATCCCTGGGTGGTGGCCCCACAGCTACAAGCAGCCCATGGATGTGGTGAACGGTGGAGCACCCACGATCGGGTTCTTCCATCTGGGAGAACACCCCTTCGGGCAGGACAATGTAGGTAAGGACTACTTTGCCCTCGCCATGCGTGGTACCCAGATCTCCATCATGATCGCTCTGGTTGTTGGCATTGTGTCCACGCTGATCGGCACCCTTGTGGGAGCGCTGGCCGGCTACTTCCGTGGCTGGGTCGAATCCCTCCTCATGCGCGTGACCGATATGTTCATTGTGATTCCGCTGCTGGTTCTGGCGGCAATCATCGGCCAGATGACCGGATCAAATGGTCCGTTCTTCCTGGCCGTGATGCTGGGTCTGCTCTCATGGACGGGCTTGGCACGCATGGTCCGCGGCGAAGTGATGTCACTGCGCGAACGCGAATTCGTTTCCGCGGCCGATGCCTTGGGTGCCAGCTCCTTCCGCATCATCGTGCGCCACATCTTGCCCAATTGCTTGGGCACGATCATTGTGAACGCCACGCTGTCCATCGCCGCGGCGATTCTACTGGAGACCTCGCTTTCCTACCTCGGATTCGGTGTGCGGGCACCAGACACTTCGTTGGGGCTGTTGATCTCGGATTACCAGACAACGTTCTCCACACGTCCGTGGCTGTTCTTTGTGCCGGCCGTCATGATTCTCGCGATCGCCCTGACCGTGAACTTCATCGGCGACGGCCTGCGAGACGCGTTTGATCCTCGTCAGAAGGGCAAGGTGAAGTAATGGCTAAGCACTCTGAGAATCAGGGGTCCGGCTTGGATCCCGAAAACGAGGGCCAGAAGCCCGAAGAAAAGGCAGTAACGCCCGCTATGACACCCGGCATCACGCCGCCAGAAAAGGCAGCGGAAACTGTGGGGGAGGAGCATGCGGCGGAGGACGTCGTCGTCGTTCACAAAGATTCGAACGAACCCGTCCTTTCCTTTGAAAACCTCGACGTCCAATTCAAAACCGAATTTGGGCGCGTGCACGCGGTGCGCGGCGTTTCCATCGATGTCCATCCGGGCGAAGTGGTGGCGCTCGTGGGCGAATCCGGCTCCGGCAAGTCTGTCACGTCCATGACGGCGCTGGGCCTGCTTCCCTACAATGCATCGATCGACGGCGCCATCGAGGTGTCCGATCACGTGATCCGCACGCTCGGCTCACGCGGCATGCGATCCCTGCGCGGCAAGGAAGTGGCGATGGTGTTCCAGGAGCCCATGACGGCCCTGAACCCCGTGCTGACGATCGGCCGGCAGATGACCGAGGCGCTCGAAATTCACGATCTTGCCTACGGCAAGGACGCGGAGGCGCGCGCCATCGAGCTGCTGAAGATGGTGGGCTTGGACAACGCTGAAGAGCGCATGAGCCACTATCCGCACGAACTTTCGGGCGGCCAGCGCCAGCGCGTGGTGATCGCCATCGCGATCTCGTGTAACCCGAAGGTGATTATTGCCGACGAGCCAACCACGGCTCTTGACGTGACCGTGCAGGCGGACATTCTGGACCTCCTGCGTTCCCTCAAGGACAAGCTGAATACCGGCATCCTCCTCATCACCCACTCCATGGGTGTTGTGGCTGACATGGCCGATAATGTGCACGTCATGTTCAAGGGCAACATCGTGGAATCGGGGACGGTGGATCAGGTGCTCAACCACCCCACCCATCCCTACACGAAGCGCCTGCTGGACGCTGTACCGCATCTTGGGCATGGCCGCGATCAGGACGGTATCGAGGTGGCCGAGCAATCGCCGATCGATCTGTCCCAGAAGGTGCTTGAGGCCAAGAATCTGGTGATCGAATACCAGCGCAACGGCAAGGCTCCGTTCCGTGCGGTGGATGGCGTTTCGCTGGACATCGCCCAGCGTGAGTTCGTTGGGCTTGTGGGCGAATCCGGTTCCGGCAAGTCCACGATCGGCAAGTGCATCCTCGGGCTGCTGCCCGCCGCTTCAGGCGAGGTGACCATGTTCGGTAAGAACATGGTGGGCATGAAGCCGAAGGAAGCGCGTATGTGGCGCAAAAACGTGGGCGTGGTGTTCCAAGACCCCGCGGCTTCGCTCAACCCCCGCTTCCCGATCGGTGACTGCATTTCCGAGCCGCTCGTGGTGCACAAGGAAGGGAACAAGAAATCCCAGACAGCCCGTGTTCACGAGCTTCTGGACGCCGTGAGCCTTCCGCGTTCCACGTTCAACCGCTACCCGCATGAGCTTTCCGGTGGCCAGCGCCAGCGCGTGTGTATCGCGCGCGCCCTCGCCCTGCGCCCCCACCTGCTCATTGCTGACGAGCCCACCTCCGCCTTGGACGTATCCGTTCAGGCGCAGGTGCTCGCCATGCTGTCCGAGCTGCAAGAAGAGATGGGCTTTGCCTGCCTCTTCATCTCCCACGACCTCGCGGTTGTGGACATGCTCGCCAACCGCGTGGTGGTGCTCCAAAACGGCAAGGCCGTTGAACAAGGCATGCGCGACGATGTCCTTCACAACTCCAAGGAGGCCTACACCAAGCGCCTCATCGCCGCAGCCCCCGTTCCCGAGCCGCATGAGCAACGCCGGCGCCGCGAGGCTCGCCACGAGTTGCTGCGTTCTCTCGGCGACGAGGTTGTTGAGTTGAAGTTGTAAGTTCGTGATTGAGACGGCTGATTGAGCCGCCTGATTGAGCCGTCTGGCTGGGCCGGCCCGTAGCGTTTGCTGCGGGCCGGTTCTTCTTGGCTAGTTCTTTTGCTGCGCGGGGCTGGCGCTGCGGGTAGGCACTGGGAGTCCGAGCACAACGACGGTCAGTTTCGTGTTTCAGATGCGCATGTTGTAGTTGCTACGTGTATAGCTAGGGCTGACGCATTATACGGAAGTGGACGGTTGCGACGTGTGCGGTTGCCGACGCCTCTTCAGGTTTCAGATGCGTATGTTGTAGTTGCTATGCGTATAGCGAGGGCTCACGCATTATACGCAGGTGAACTACCGGGCACCGGCGAACCTACCCCGGTACCCAGTGGCGATGCTGCCTGTGACAGAATACGAGGCATGGATCAAGGCCCACGATACGTACTCCGTAACCGCTCACAGGTGCTGAAGGGGATCCTACTCATCATCTTCGGAGCTGCCCTAGTGCTCATCACGGTTTTCGACGAGGTTGCGGGGAGCTTGGTGCCTCCGGGAATGGCGGCGCTGGGGCTGGCGGGGATTGCCGCCTCCATATTTCTGATGCCGCGAGTCATTCTGCGTCCTGACGGCGTCGAGACTCACAACTGGATCTTCCGGGTGTGGGTACCGTGGAACCATTATCGCGAGCTGGACACCAAGTTCGGCATGTACATCGTCAGCTCGGATCACAAGGACGTCGTGGCCTCCTACCCCGGTGCTGGCGGCCTCTCCAAGGGCCGCGAGGAGCTGGGGGCAAAGCACAAGCTGGGAAAATCTGCACCGAACTCGCCGGGGCTTCCGCTGCATACTGACGGAACTGTCGTTCACTGGGCTGACATGAGTCAGGCCATCGGCCTGATCGAAAACGTGTATGAGCACGAGTATGTAGAGGGAAAGCGGTCCAAGAGACACAAGCCGGCGCCGGGCACACGCGCCTCTCGTGGGGGCCTCGGTGAGGCCTTCGGCCAAGCCACCGGCGGTGCCAGTGGTCAAGCCACCCGAGGTGCCAGCGGCGAAGTCCCCGGCGGCCCCAGTGAAGATCCCAGCCGGCAGGACGAATTTGGGCCTAGGGCGGGAGAAGGAAGTGCAGCTGACTGGGACGCACAGCCAGCATCGGCTGCATCCGGGGTGGGTGCTGCGGCGTTCGGCCACGAATTCCCGACCCAGCGCACCAAGATCGTGGATGTGGCGTCTGCTGCTGCGATGATCGCTGGGGTTGGCTGCCTCGCCGTGGGTATCGTGCTCTCCATGTCCTAAACAAACGCAAGCTCGGCCTGCCGAAAGCCTAGCCTGCCTCGTGCGTGGCCAGCGCGGCCCCCTTGAATTCCCGAGGTGACCCTTTACGGCGCCTCTAGACACGTTGCAACCTGTCAACAGCGGCATTAGGTTGTCCACTCGCAGGAGGGGACGAGGAACAGGACTACTTCCTGATGGCGATCGGCATCAAATGGAGGGCCGGGAAAGCTGCCCAGCCCGTCTCGTGCGCGGCCAGAGTGGCTCCCTCGAACTCCCGAGTTGACTGGTAGGGGAGTGCCAAAGCGGTGCTGAGAGCGCGCGGCCCCCTCGAACTCGCGAGGTGACCCTTTACGGCGCCTCTTGACACGTTGCAACATGTCAACAGTGGCATTAAGTGGTCCACTCGCAGGAGACGACGAGGGGAAGGACGACTTCCTGACGGCGATCGGCAGCAAATGCAGGGCCGGGATGGCTGCCTAGCTCGCCTCCTGCGCGGCCAGAGTGGCTCCCTCGAACTCGCGAGTTGACTGGTAGGGGAGTACCAAAGCGGTGCTGAGAGCGCGCGGCCCCCTTGAACTCGCGAGTTGACCCTTTACGGCGCCTCTTGACACGTTGCAACATGTCAACAGCGGCATTAGGTTGTCCACTCGCAGGAGGGGTCGAGGAAAAGGACTACTTCCTGACGGCGATCGGGAGCAGTCAACAGAAGGTCGGGCCCGCCGCTACCAGCCGCCAGCCCACGGCCACCAGCTTGAGCCCGCCGCCACCAGCCCCCAGCCCACGGCCACCAGCCACCACCCCCAGCCCATGCAATGTGACGAAAAACAGACCACATCCCACCCCCACGCCCTATACCGCGGCAGAACGGAGGGCGTAGGGTAGAGCGTTGGCGCACAAGCGCCGTGCAAAGACGCGCTCCGATTCGGTTCAGGGCCGGGGTGCATGATCCGAGGAATTAGATGAGCTCCCGTAAAGCCCGTAAAGACCTACGCAACGTCGCTATCGTGGCCCACGTTGATCACGGCAAGACAACACTTGTTGACGCGATGATGTGGCAGGCTGGCGCTTTTGACGCCAGAGCAACGGTGGAGAAAACCGGCGAACGCGTGATGGATTCGGGCGATCTGGAACGCGAAAAGGGCATCACGATTCTGGCGAAGAACACGGCAATTCGCTATGAGGGCCCCTCGGCTGCAAACTTTGGCGCACCGGACGGCGTCACGATCAACGTGATTGATACCCCTGGCCACGCGGATTTCGGCGGCGAGGTTGAGCGCGGCCTGTCCATGGTGGACGGCGTCGTGCTGTTGGTGGATGCCTCGGAGGGCCCGCTCCCGCAAACTCGTTTCGTGCTGCGTAAGGCACTGGAGGCCAAGCTCCCGGTGATCACGGTGGTGAACAAGGTGGACCGCCCGGACGCCCGCATTGACGAAGTTGTCAATGAGGCTCAGGACCTGCTTCTCTCCCTCTTCTCGGACCTAGAGGATCCGGATGATGCAGTGCTGGACAAGCTGCTGGAGATCCCGGTGGTTTACTGCGCGGCGAAGGCAGGCTACGCAGATACCCAGCGCCCCGAAGATGGCGAACTCCCCGCGAATCAGGATCTGGAGCCGCTCTTCGAAGCGATTCTCCACTACATCCCGGCCCCAACATTCGATGAGGATGCTCCTCTGGTCGCCCAGGTCACCAACCTTGACGCCTCCCCGTTCCTCGGCCGCCTTGCCTTAACCCGCGTGTACTCCGGCGAACTCAAGAAGGGCTCGTGGGTGGGCTGGCACCGCAACGATGGCACGGTCACGAAGGTCCACATCTCTGAGCTGCTGGAAACTAAGGGCTTGGAACGCGTCTCCGCAACCGCCGCGCATGCGGGCGATATCGTGGCAGTGGCCGGAATCCCGGAGATCACGATTGGCGATTCGCTCGTGGACCCGGAGGATTCCCGCCCGCGCCCGCCGATCCACGTGGATGATCCTGCGATCTCCATGACCATTGGCATCAACACGTCGCCGCTGGCCGGCAAGGAGAAGGGCCATAAGCTCACGGCGCGTCAGGTCAAGGACCGCCTAGACGCCGAGCTGGTGGGCAATGTGTCCATCCGCGTGCTGCCCACGGAACGCCCGGATCAGTGGGAGGTTCAGGATCGCGGCGAACTCGCGCTGGCGATTCTGGTGGAGCAGATGCGCCGCGAGGGCTTTGAGCTGACGGTGGGCAAGCCTCAGGTTGTCACCCGCGAGGTTGACGGCAAGCGTCAGGAGCCGATGCAGCGCAGTACGATTGATGTGCCGGAGGAGTTCCTTGGCACGGTCACTCAGCTGATGGCTGCCCGCAAGGGCCGTATGGAAACGATGGCGAACCACGGCTCAGGCTGGGTCCGCATGGAGTTTGTGGTGCCGGCGCGCGGCATGATCGGCTTCCGCTCGCAGTTCCTCACGCAAACGCGCGGGACGGGTATTGCGGCCTCGATCGGTGAGGGCTATGCGCCCTGGCAGGGCGAGATCTCTTCACGCGCCACGGGTTCGCTCGTCTCTGATCGTTCCGGGCAGGTCACGGCATTCGCTCTGCAGCGCCTTGAGGATCGCGGCACGTTCTTTGTGGAGCCGGGCGCTGAGGTTTACGAAGGCCAAGTTGTGGGGGAGAACCCCCGCGATGAGGATATGGACGTCAACGTTGTGCGCGCCAAGGAAATGACCAACATGCGTTCGGCAACAGCCGATGTGTTCGAGCAGCTGAAGGTTCCCCGCAAGCTCACGCTCGAAGAGTCGATGGAATTCGCCTCCGATGATGAGTGTATTGAGGTCACCCCCGATTCGGTGCGCATCCGCAAGCTCATCCTGAATTCGGCCGAACGTTACAAGTCAGCCCGCGCGAAGAAGAAGTAGGGTAGGCCCATGCGTTTGCTTCAGGGGGTTCTGGGCGCGATCGGCGGTCTGCTGGTTGGCGCACTCGCCGCGGTCACGTACGCGGGGCCGCTGGGTATGCCCATTCTTGGGCTCCTCGTGGCCACGGTTCTCGTGGCCGCCGGCGCCTGGTTCCTTCTGGCCTGGGGCAAGCGCGCGGCGTGGCTCGGCTACGCGATCGGCATTATCGCCGTCACGTTCTGGCTGTTCATGGCCCCGCCGGCAACGGACACGATTATGTCCGTGTACCGGTGGGCTTCCGATGCGTGGTTCGTATTGGCCCCCGCTTCCGCCCTGATCCCCGGTTTTATCGTCCGCGATTCCGTCGTGGATAGATAACGACGACGACGAACCTCCCCGCATCACCCCCACCTAGCATTTGTGACCAACTCGGCGGGGCAATGGTGGGCCCTCACGGCTAGAATCATCTGGGATAGAACCTATGAAAGGGCAGGCCCGTGACAGAAGATGATTCGAGGGATAAGGCCAACCAGACTCTCGGTGCAGCAGTCTTTAACCGCAGAGGCGATAACGGCACCGAAGATGACAAGACGGTGGCTGATGGCCAATCGAGCCAGCAATCCGTTGAAGAATCAACTACTTCGGTAACGGGACCCGCCGCGGAGGATACATCCCCGGGCAACACGCCCACCGAAGCCCTCAGCGTTCCTGAAACTGATCAGCCAACGCCGGCTGAGATCACCCACCCTGAAGAGGGTTCGGCTAAGGATGGTGCGCCTGCCACGGCCGCAACACCCGCCCAGCCAGAAGGCTCTGAGGATCAGGGCGGTGGCTGGGAGGAATTCGCTTCGTCGTCGTCGGCGCCCTCAACTACTGAAGAAACAGCTAATATCCCTGTCATTCCGCCGGCGGAAGCCGGCCAGGAGGCGGCGGACGAACCCCCAACTGATGAAGGCGGTAGTGCCACGAAGAAGAGGCGTAAGCGCTGGCCGTGGATCACCGCGGCGGCCGTGCTGCTCGTAGGTGCGGCGTACGTGGGCGGCGCGTTCTATTTTGCGGATCGCGTGCCGAAGGGCACGGAGATTGCCGGTGTGCAAATGGGTGGGTTGGATCGCGATGCGGCGGCCGCGAAGCTCAAGGCGGACGTGGTGGATCAGGTCAATCAGCCCGTGGATGTTGTGGTTGCTGGCGATGGGGAAGGCTCCGGCCCAACGCCTGTCCCGGAGGAGGAACCCACCGGCAGCCCGGAGAGCGAT
>NZ_JBQCZW010000002.1:44734-101370 GCF_052089425.1 Ancrocorticia sp.
CTCCGGCCCAACGCCTGTCCCGGAGGAGGAACCCACCGGCAGCCCGGAGAGCGATACCACCGATACCCCGGAGGGTGAGGCAACGGATGCGGCAGCGCCCGGATCGGCGCGCTCTCCCTCTATCGTGCTTGCGGCTGATTCTGATGAGGCCGAAGCGGCCGCCATCGCAATCACCCCGGCGGACTATTCGCTGAGCGTGGATGAAAACGCCACGATCGATTCAGTGGTGGGCTTCTCGCTAAGCCCAGCGCGCATGTGGGCGCATGTTGCCGGCGGCACTAACGTGGAGCCGGTCTACACCTACGATGAGGACCAGCTTGCCGATACCGTGGATTCGATCGCGCAGCAGTCCAACAGGGAGCCATCCAACGCTCTTCTGGCATTCGACGGCACGGAACCGGTGGTCACGGAGGCCCAAATTGGCCTGACGCTGGACAAGGAGGCCGCGTCCGATGCGTTGACGCACGACGTGTTGACGGCCCCAACCCCGATCACCTTGACGGCCGAGGAAGCCGAACCCACCATTACAACGGAGGCGGCCAACGAAGCGTTGGAGAATATTGCCAAGCCACTGGTTGATGGCAACTTGACGGTGGCGGTCAACGATGATTCAACGGAGCTCACGCCGGAGCAGCTGGCGGCGGCGGCCTCGTTCGAAGTCAATGAGGACGAAGGCACGCTGGATCTGAGCATCGATGGGGAAGAGCTGGCGGACGTCGTGTCTGAAGCCCTCCCGGATGTGCTGACCCCCGGCAAGGATGCTCGGATTGAAATCGAGAACCACTCCACCCCGAAGATCATTGAATCGGAGGATGGCTACGGGATTGGTGCGGATGAACTGGCCGCCGAGGTCAAGGATTCCACGCAGTCCGATGATCGCACGGTCACCGTGGAACCCACCAAGGTCCCGGCGGACTTCACCACGGAGGATGCCAAGGAGTTGGGCGTCAAGGAAGTGATCTCGGAGATCAAGACCCCGCTCACCGATGATTCTGTCCGCACCACGAACCTCCAGGTGGGCACGGCGAAGATTACGAACACGTTGGTGAAGCCGGGCGATACGTTCTCGCTGGAGGCGGGCTTGGGCCCCATCACGGCGGATAACGGCTTCGTATCCTCAGGCGTTGTGGCCAACGGCTTCAATTCGGAGGCGATGGGTGGCGGCCTGTCCCAGCTGTCCACCAACACGTTCAACATCGGCTATCTGGGCGGAATGAAGGATGTGGAGCACAAGCCGCATTCGAAGTACTTCGATCGCTATCCCATGGGCCGTGAGGCCACCTTGTGGGAGGGCACGATTGATATGAAGTGGGAGAACAACACTCCCTATGGTGTGGTGATTGATACGTGGGTGGCTGATGGTTATGTGCACAGCCAGCTGTGGTCCACGAAGTACTGGGATGTCTCAACATCCACGTCGGATCCTTACAGCTACGTCCAGCCCACCACGAAGACCAATCCGGCACACGATTGCGTGCCGTCAGGGGCAGGGGGACCGGGCTTTACGGTCACGGTCAGCCGCGAGGTGTCCCATGATGGGACTGTGAATGAAGAAGATAGTGGTAGTTATAACTGGACGTACAGTCCGGTGGATGCCGTCAAGTGTGACTAGCGCTCCCAGCGTCACTAGACTACGGAACTAGATGGAGGCGTCCGCAACAACGGGCGCGCCACGAGACTGCGAGTGAGGCCGGCCCGGCGTACAAGGCGGGGGCGGCGTTCACGATTTGAAAGGAAACACCATGACCTACATCATCGCTCAGCCGTGTGTGGACGTGAAGGATCGCGCATGTGTGGATGAGTGTCCGGTCGATTGCATATATGAGGGTGAGCGCACACTCTACATCCACCCCGATGAGTGCGTGGATTGCGGAGCCTGCGAACCCGTGTGCCCCGTTGAGGCCATCTACTATGAGGACGATGTTCCTGAGCAGTGGAGCGCCTTCTATGACGTGAACGTGGATTTCTTCAAGGATTTGGGGTCCCCGGGCGGCGCCGCGATGGTTGGCCCCACCGGTAAGGATCACCCGCTCGTTGCCGCCCTGCCTCCGCAGGATACGGACGCCTGATTCACCCCCGGTAATTCGTCCCTGATAGGAGAAGCCTGTGCCGCTCTACTCTGGTGAGCTTCCTGATTTTCCGTGGGATTCGCTGATTCCCGTGCGCGAGCGCGCCGCCGAGTATCCGGGTGGCGCCGTGGATTTGACGATCGGCACGCCCGTGGATCCGGTGCCAGCCGTTCTTCAGGAGGCTCTGCGCGAGCGGAGCGATACACCGGGCTATCCGCCCACGATTGGTACGCCCGAGCTGCGCGGTGCGATCAGGGAGTGGTTGGTGCGCCGCCGTGGGGTTGCTCCGGTTGGCTCGGGTGTGTTTTTTGACGACGACGGCGAAGCCATCCTCTCCCACAACCCCCCTGCTAGCCCCGGACTGCATCCGGCAAGTGCGGCTGGAGGAGTGGCGGGCACGTTGGAGCTGGGTGGCTCGCTCACAGTGAGCGAACTTCCGGGTGTGCTGCCAACGCTCGGCTCGAAGGAAATGGTGGCGCTGCTGCCAGCTCTGGTGGGGCTGGGCGAGGGTGATGTCGTGGCCTTCCCGGAGGTTGCTTACCCCACCTATGATGTGGGGGCTCGCTTGGCTGGTGCCACGCCGATGCCGATGGACACGGAGGCGGATCCGGCCTCGTGGCCCAGCGGCATCTCCATGGTGTGGCTGAATTCGCCGGGCAATCCCAACGGGCACGTGCTGTCGGTTGACCAGCTGCGCGCGATTGTTGCGTGGGCGCAGGAACGTGGCGTGATCGTGGCGAGCGATGAGTGCTATGGCGCGCTCCCGTGGGACGTGGCCGAGGCGCCCTCCATTCTTGATGCACGCGTGTGCTCCGGCAACTACGCCGGGCTTTTCTCTTTATACTCGCTCTCCAAGCAATCGAACTTGGCAGGGTATCGCGCGGCGTTCATCGCGGGGGATCCGGCGCGAATCGCGGCGTTGAGCGAGGTTCGCAAGCACGCGGGTTTCCTCATGCCAAGTCCGGTCCAGCACGCGATGGCCGTGGCGCTCGGGGATGATGAGCATGTGGCGGTCCAGCGCGAGATCTACCGCGGGCGCCGCACGATCCTTCAAGGCGCGGTTGCCGCAGCGGGGTTGGAGGCCGATCCGGCCACCGTTGCGGGCCTCTATCTGTGGGTGCGTGATCCGTCCGGCCGCGCAGATGGATGGGGATTGGTCCATGCGTTTGCCGAACTTGGGATCATCGTGGCGCCCGGAGATTTCTACGGGGTGGCTGGCACTGATCGCGTACGGATCTCCTTGACGGCAACTGATGATAAGGTTCGTCAGGCCGCCGAACGGATGCCGGAGCTGGCGAAGATTCTCGCTCGGTGAACGTTGCGGAGCACGTCTGCAATTGGCAAGTGCCGCCATGCGGGCGTATCTTAGGTCACAGGACTTCGTACCCATGTGCGTGGGCTCACGTGGCGTCCGATAGATAGTGGTAACACTGCGGAGATTTCCGCTGCCTAACTCGCCGGGCACCCGCCTGCAGAAAGAGGTTTCAGTGACTGACAACGGTATGAATGGAGCTGCTGAGCTCAAAGTAGATGGCCAGGTGCTTGAGCTGCCTCGGGTCAAAGCAACGAGCGGCATGGACGGCTTCAACATCAGCAAGATGTTGGGATCCACGGGTACTGTCACGCTTGACCCGGGTTTTACCAATACAGCCTCGTGCGAATCGGACATCACCTACATTGATGGCGATGCCGGAATCCTGCGCTACCGCGGCTACCCGATCGAACAGCTGGCGGCTAACTGTTCCTTCCTTGAGGTTTCCTACCTTCTGATTTACGGGGAGCTCCCGGACCCGGAGTCCTTGGCTCTCTTCACCCGCCGGATCAAGCGCCACACGCTGCTGCACGAGGATTTCAAGTCCTTCTTCACGTCCTTCCCAGCTGGTGGGCATCCCATGTCCATCCTGCAGTCCGGTATTGCCGGAATGGCCACCTATTACGATCACACGCTTGATCCTCAGGATCCGGCGCAGCTGGATCTGGCCACCACGCTGCTCATGGCCAAGGTTCCTACCATGATCGCGTACATTGCCAAGCGTGCCACGGGCCTGCCGCTGCTCTACCCGGATGCCTCCCGCTCCTTCACGGAGGATTTCATCCGGATGACCTTCGGGTTGCCCTACCAGATGCAGGAAATCGATCCCACGATCGTCAATGCTCTGGACAAGCTGTTCATCCTTCATGCGGATCATGAGCAGAACTGCTCCACCTCCACTGTGCGCCTTGTGGGCTCTTCTCAGGCCAACGTGTACGCCGCGGTATCCGCGGGTGCTGGCGCGCTCTCTGGCCCGCTTCACGGTGGCGCCAACGAAGCCGTGATTAACATGCTGACTCAGGTCCGTGATTCGGGCGTCTCCGTTCAGGAATACGTCAGCCAGGTCAAGGACAAGAAGAACTCGGTCAAGCTTATGGGCTTCGGCCACCGCGTCTACAAGAACTTCGATCCGCGCGCCCAAGTTGTTAAGTGCTTGGCAGATGAGATTCTTGAGCGCCTAGGCGGAGATAACCAGCTCTTCGATATCGCTCAGGAGCTAGCGGATACGGCGCTCAAGGATGACTACTTCGTGGAGCGCAAGCTCTACCCGAACGTAGATTTCTACACGGGCCTCATCTACGGCGCGATGGGCTTCCCCACGCAAATGTTCACACCGCTCTTCACGCTGGGCCGCCTGCCTGGCTGGATCGCGCAGTACCGTGAGCTCGTGGCTGATCCGGCGCAGAAGATCGGCCGTCCGCGTCAGGTCTACACCGGCTATGACGAGCGCCAGTGGGTACCGCGTAATGAGCGCGCCAAGCGCCAGATGGTGAACATCTCCCCAGATCTGGATACCAAGCGCCTCTAGGCAGCTTGCTCACCGAGTATTTCACTCACTGAACCTGAAGGGCTCCCCGCGGTATTGTTCCTCCCGCGGGGAGCCCTTCGTTTTGCCTAGCGGGTCTTGATAAGAGCGCCCCTGCGCGAGTTGTCTTGAGTGCCCGAGCGCGGATTTTTGTAGGGGACCAGCGAGAGTTTGTTTGTGTGGCGATAGTTAGCGCGGCACTCGAACTCTCGAGTCATGTTCGAACTCTCGCGGGTTTCACGTGACGGAGTTCTCAAGGCGTCTACATCTCCGTCTCAGGTTGCCTGAGTAAACTGTGGGCCAACACAACGTGAACTACAGTCATGAATCTGTAAGGAATACGTTGTGCGTTCCACAGAAGAGGAAGTGTGATGCCGGAATCTGGGTTGTCGGTCGGTTCGCTCGCCTTGCGGCTTGTCCCTGCCCTTCGCGCCGTGGGACAGGCTGGCTACTCACTGCTCAAGAAGCTGCCGCTGCGTAGCCGCGTGGTGATGATGACCCGCAGGGACGTGGCAGCCTCTGTGGATTTTCAGGAGATCGAGAAGTACCTCGCGCGAACATTTCCGGACGTTGACGTTGTCACGCTCTACCACCCAATGCACAACAAGGTGCTCTATGCTTTCAGAATTGCCCGGCAGCTGTACTACCTAGCAACCTCCCGCTGGATCATCACTGATAGTTATCAGATCTCCATCAGCATGTTCCCGATCCGTTCCGGAGTCCGGGTTCTCCAGATCTGGCACGCCCTGGGAGCCGTCAAGCAGTTCGGCAAGCTCACGGTGGGGCTCGCCGATGGTGCAAGCAAACAGGTTGCTAGCACCATGAAGATGCATGAAAACTACGATGTCGTGGCGGCACCTTCAGAGGCAACCGCGGATGTTTTCTCTCAGGCATTCGGTGTTGATCGCGATACCGTCAAGGTCATCGGTTCGCCGCGCATCGATTTTCTGGTAGGGGCCGATAAGCCCCGGGCGCGCGAGGAAGTGGCCAGAAAATACCGCCTTGATCCTGCCCGCCCCATCTACCTGTATGCGCCAACATTCCGCGATTCGGCCCCTGTTCCCATTGAGGAACTGGTGGCTGCGTTTGCGAACACTGACGCACAACTGATGCTCCAGATACATCCTCGCGATGCCAAGTCCGTTAAGGATACGCCCGGCGTGGTTCTCAGCCGCGAACCCGAGCTGCTGGATCTTCTGCCTGGAGTGGACGGGGTAATCAGCGATTACTCCGGAGCGATCTTTGAGGTAGGAATTCTTGGAACGCCCTTGGCATTGTGGGCATACGACGAGGAACAATACCGTTGTTCGCCGGGCTTCACCTTCGATTACGATCAGGAGCTTTCGGACATCATCACGGCAGATCCTGCGGAGGCCATCGAGTTTCTTGAGAGCAAGCGATCCATTGATAGTGCACAGTTTGAACGGTTTCTTGCCACCTACATAGAGACCAATGATGGTAACAACTGTCAGAGGTTGGCCACTGCGCTGGGACTAACTCGGGAGCGGGAGAACGCCCATGACAATTCGTGACTTCGTTCGGCGATTCCGCGGAATGCCACTGGCACGGTCAGTTCGTGATTACCTACTGTGGTTTGATGGCTTTGTGTTCCACAAGCGCGACAGGATGGGCCCGATCCAGCCCAAGACCGTCGTGTTTGAAAGCTACGCTGGGAGAAACTATTCGTGCTCGCCCCGAGCGATTTACGAGTACATGGCGGACTCGAACGAGTTTAGCGAATGGAAGTTCATCTGGGCCCTAGACGATTCCGCGATGATCCCTGACGCTCTTGTGAAGAACCCTCGCACCAAGATTGTCCGCTACGAGTCCCCTGAATACTTCCGTGCCTACGGTACGGCCCAGTACTGGGTCACCAATGCGATGCTTCCTGCCGCAGTCCGCAAGCGGAAGGGACAAAAGATGCTGCAGTGCTGGCACGGGACCTCTCTGAAGCGGCTCCGAGCAGACGTGCTGGGAACAAAGAAGAACATCAATGGCGCTCGCGATTACCGCCGTAAGAATCGCCTTGATGTTCCGCGTTTTGACGCCTTTACCTTTCAATCCGCGTTCGGTGAGCGGACGCTCGCCGGGGCCTTCCAACTGGAGCGTTTCGGTAGGGGCGTTCAGCGGCTGCGGTACGGCCTACCGCGCAACACCAAGCTCTTCGAATACGGGCAAGCCGATATCCAGCGGATTCGCGCAGAGTTGGGTGTGCCAGAGGGAAAAAAGATCGTGTTCTACGCGCCCACGTGGCGCGATGATTCCCTTGATGAGAAGAACGGGTACGTGTTCCGCGAGCCCATCGATTACACGAAACTTGCAGAAGGCTTGGGCAGCGATGCCGTGATGCTATTCCGGGCTCACTACATGATCACCGAGCGCCCAGATTTTGAGGAGTTTGCCGGTCGGATCATTGATGCCTCCACCGTGGCTGACATCAACGATCTGTATGCGGTTGCCGATGTGCTCATCACTGATTACTCCTCGGTGTTCTTTGACTATGCGGCTCTTTGCCGTCCCGTGGTGTTCTTCATGAAGGATCTGGCGAACTATCGTGATCACTTGCGAGGCTTCTACATGGATCTAGAGGATCTTCCTGGCCCTGTCGTACTGGACGAAGAAGATCTGATCACGAAACTCACCGCGGCACTGGACGCCCATGAGAGTGCAGAGTTGTTGTCCGGTAAAGCAGAGTTGCCTTCCGGCGAATACGAATCGTGGGATAGTCCTGAAACAACGCGTCAGGTTGTGCAAGCGTTCTTTGGAAACCATATTTCATGAGTGGCGCCACGGTGTTTGCGCCTGTGCTGCGGTAAAATCAAGCCGGTTGCGCCACAATCCATGCTCGTTTTTTGGAAAGTGTGGCTAGAGAGGGCATTATGGGGGTCGCAAGTGTTCAGGTACGTGAATCGAGGAGAATTGGCTAGGGAACATGACTGAAGGTGAATCGGTGCCTCCCGAGTTCAAGGCAATTCAAGCTAAGCCACCCTTGTTCAAGTACTTGGCCCAAACGTGGGAGCGGCTTCCATTCTCTGCCTATCTCGCGTGGTACCAAGTCTTTACGGCTAACGCACGCACCAAAGTGGGCCTCGGATGGGTCATTCTGCGCCCGCTTCTGAACGCCGGCGTGTATGGCGTGATCTTCGGTCTCCTTCTGGGCAGCTCGCGGCCACCGAACTACATCTCCTTCCTCCTTATTGGAGTGTTTCTCTACGAATTTTTCTCTGCCACCATGCGTGGCGGTTCAAACTCCGTTATCTATAATGAATCGCTGATTAAGACCATCTCATTTCCTCGGCTAGCGCTTCCAGTATCGGCCGTGATTCGCGAGCTCATCAACATCGCCTTTGTGTTACTAGTCATGGTGATCCTGCTTGTTGTCATACCCGTGAAGGTGGACGGCCAGTGGGAGCTGGCAAACCCGGTGCAGTGGAGCTGGTTGCTCATCGTCCCGATCATGGTGCTGTACACGCTCTTCTGTTTTGGAGTTGCGGCGTTCTGCGGGCGCCTCACCGTTCACTTCAGGGACTTCACAAGCTTCCTGCCCTTTATCAGACGATTGCTCATGTACGGTTCGGGCGTTATCTTCGCCTTGGAAAACCTCCTGAGCGATTACCCCACGGCTCTCCACATCTTGCAGTTCAACCCGATTCACGCGTTCCTCGCACTGGCTCGTGGCGCCTTCCTATCTGAGTATCCCGTTGTGACCCAAGATTGGTTCGTTGCTCTGGGTGCCACCGCGATTATGTTGCCGCTGGGCGTTTGGTATTTCTGGAGAGGAGAGCAGATCTATGGCCGCTCTGAATGAGTCCCTCGCTGGATCCGTTTCGCCCAATACATCCGTTCTTGTCGATGATGTCAGTATCTCCTTTAAGGTCAACCTGAAATCGAAAGAGCAAGAGAAAACCAATCTCTTTGGGTTCTCCAAGAAGGAGAACTATCTGATTGACGCTGTGAAGGGTGTGAGCTTCTCAGCCGAAAAGGGCGAAGTTGTTGGCGTCATCGGAACCAACGGTTCTGGCAAGTCCACCCTCATGCGGGCGGTTGCCGGGCTGGAAATGCCTACATCGGGCAACGTGTATGCGACAGCTAAACCGGTGCTTCTGAGCATCGGAGCTTCCCTGATCCGTGAGCTCTCTGGGGACAAGAACATCCTGCTCGGATGCTTGGCCATGGGGATGAGCTTGGATGAAGCGCGCGCGATTCATCCCAAGATTGTTGAATTCTCTGGTTTGGGCGAATCGATCGGGCTTCCGATGCGTACGTATTCGTCAGGCATGTCTGCGCGGCTGCGTTTCTCCATTACCACGGCGGTGCCACGCGAGATCCTGATCGTTGACGAAGCGTTGGCAGTGGGTGACGCTGATTTCCGGACGAAGAGCGCGGCACGTATCCAACAGCTCAAGGAAGCTGCCGGAACCGTGTTCATCGTCAGCCACTCGATGAAGGAGATCGTGAGTAACTGTACCCGCGTGCTGTGGCTCAACAAGGGAGACCTTATGGCTGATGGAGATCCCAAGGGAGTTATCGGGGAATACCGGGAGTTCCGGAACCCCAAGTAATCGCTCTACGAGCCGATGCCCAAGCATTCACAATCGCATCTATAACAAGTGAAGTCACCATGGTAAGCCGAACGAATCGAGAGGAACGGGCGTCCGTGAACAACAGCAAGGAAGTATCTGGAGCCATGCCTCAGGCCGTCAAGGGAACCCTGCTAGATCTCGATGCCGTGATCACCTCCATCGAGTGGCACGAGAATATCCATTTGCGTTTGACGTTGGATATATCGGGCCGCATTACGCAGCCACTGCCAGTGGCCAGTGAATCGCACGGGGAACTGTCAGGTGAAGCGGTAGAAGCCGATCACTACTGCGAGTTCTTCCCTGATGCCACCAACGGATTGGCGAAGGCTGTAGCCCGCCAGAAGGGTGCAGACGCCAAAGCCGTGGGTGAGGCCCCTGAACCTGCCGCACTTGAGCTGACATGGGATAATGTGCCTGACGGTGATGACCTGAAGGGCCTGCAGTTTATGTTCCTCGGCGGACACTCCGGGTACTTCTTGGAGGCGGCTCAGCTAGGTCGCGGCGTGTACGCCGTGGAAATGAACATCACGAACTTCTTCGAGCGCAAGGCGATCCCTAACGGTACCTGGGCCATCGTGCCTGTTCTGAATGGCAAGCTAGGTGTTCCGGCCCGGATGCCGCTGTCCGAAGCGGACAAGCTGCTCCTCTACTCGCGCAACTACGTATACAACCAGAACTTTTCTGCCTACACAGTCACCTTCCGTTTCACAGAGGATGACGTCCGGCCCGAGCTTCGCACGCTGGCATACGCCTTCGGGCGCGGCCGCGGGAAGTCGAAGGCCTCACTGCCTCGCAAAGTAGCCAACAAGCTCCTCGGCAAAGATTCTCGTAAGCGGGTTTTGAACTCCGTCTACTGGACCGCACGCCGCTCGCGAAAGCCTGAAAAGCCGGTGGTCCTCCTAGCATCAGAAGCCCGCACGTCCCTCGGAGGAAACCTCGAAGCTATTCGGGACAGGCTTCTAGAACGTGGCTTGGATAAAGACTTCACGATTACCGAGAACTGCATGCTCCCTAGCGACCGTTCGCTTCAGCAGCGAATCCGTCAAGTGGAGATGATCGCGAATGCTGACATCCTCATTGTGGACGATTACTTTGCCTCGTTGGAAACACTGAAGATGGATCCAAAGACGGAGATCATCCAAGCGTGGCATGCCGGCGTCGGCTTTAAATCGGTGGGATACTCGCGGTTCGGGAACTACGGGTCTCCCGTGCTGCGCAACCCACACCGTTTCTATGACCACGCGATCGTTGGGTCCAAGAACCTTATACCGGTGTACGCGGATGTGTTCGGAATCGAGGAGTCCGCCATCGTGCCAACGGGGCTCCCGCGTATCGATCACTTCTTGTCCGAAGAGGGCAAGGAGAAGGCTCTCAAGGAGTTTAAGGCCGCCTACCCACAGGCCGAGGGCAAGAAGCTCATCGTTTTCGCGCCTACGTTCCGTGGGCGCGGGATGAACGATGCCTATTACGATTACTCGCGCCTCGATTTCGACGCTCTCTATGAGCTGTGTGGTGAGAATACGGTGTTTGGCTTCCGTATGCATCATTTCATCACTGAGCCTGTGCCGATTCGCAGTGATCAGAAGGATCGGTTCATCGATCTGACGCACTATCACGATGGGCTGGGCCTGCTCCATTCGGCGGACGTCCTCATCTCTGATTACTCGTCCATCATCTACGAGTACTCGCTACTCAATCGCCCGATGCTGTTCTTCGCCTATGACAGGGACTTGTACGCTGCCACTCGTGGATTCCATCGTGATTACGACGAGACGGCACCCGGAAAGGTCTGCCTTTCCTTCGATGAACTCCTAGAATCGTTGAAGAACGAGGATTACGAGCTGGAAAAGGCCGAGGCCTTCAGGCAAGAAAACTTTGACAGGATCGATACTCATTCATCCGATCGTTTTATCGATTGGCTCATACTTGGGAAGCAACCTCAGGAGTAACTGATGAATATAGCCGTTCTGTTCGCCGGTGGAGTTGGCTCGCGTATGAAGGCGGGCACCGTACCCAAGCAGTTCTTGGAGATCCATGGCAAGCCTGTCATTGTGCACACTCTCGAGCTGTTCGAACACCACCCGGAGATTGACGCCATTGCCGTGGCTATTCTTCCCTCCGCACGGGCGGAGCTGGAGAAGCTCATCCGCCGCTTCGATATTGAGAAGGTTCGCTGGGTGGTGGATGGCGGAGCAACTGGTCAAGAGTCTCGTCACAATGCACTCAAAGCGGTAGCCGCCGATTGCCCCGAGGATTCAGTGGTACTTGTCCATGACGGTGTACGTCCACTGATCAACGATGAGATCATCTCTCAGAACATTGATCTGGTGAAGCGCGAGGGCAACGCGATCACGTGCTCAAAGGTCACGGAAACCATCGTGGAATCCCACGAGCATATCCTCACCGATGTTATTCCGCGCGATCACCTTTACGCTGCTCAGGCGCCGCAGAGCTTTAAGCTCGGGGAGATTCTGGACCTGTACGATCGCGCCGTCAGTGAGGGCGAAAACGATTCGATTGATTCCTGCTCACTGATGCATCGGTACGGCAAGGTAATCCACCGGATTACCGGGCCAAAGAGCAATATCAAGATCACCACTGCCGATGATCTATATATCGCGCGAACATACTTCAGCATCATCGAAAACCAGCAGCTCTATGGAATGCCAGGCGGGGAATAGCGTGTCACAGATCAGCTCAGTTGTTTCAGAGGACGTTCAGAACATCGCGGCGTTGGATCTGCCGTGGGCCGATCTTCGCGGTGCCAAGATCCTCGTGACGGGTGCCTCGGGCATGATCCCTTCCTACAGTGTTCTGAGCCTGCTTGCTGCCAACGATGCTCATGATCTGGGCGTCACCGTTTACGCTTTGGCGCGTAACGCTGACAAGATGCACGCGCTGTATGGGGATCTGCTGGAGCGTGATGATCTGCAGTTCATTCAGCAAGACGTTGTCAGTCCCATCGAAGGCCTTGAGGGCGTGACGCACGTTATCCACGGAGCGAGCGCCGCCCAACCCAAGCGGCACTCTGCTGATCCCGCCGGAACCATCTCGGCCAACATTCTGGGAACCTACAATCTTCTCGAGTTTTGCCGCCGGGTGGGTGCCACGTCTTTCACCGTCATGTCCTCGGCGGAGATCTACGGAAACGTGCCGGGCGAAGTGAAGCTTATCGAGGAAGATCAGTACGGCGGTGTGGACATCCTCAATCCTCGCGCCTGCTATACCGAGGGCAAGCGGGCTTCGGAAACCTTCAGCGCCGTGTACAACTACCAGTACGGCATTAAGAACACCGTGGCACGGTTCGGGCACATCTACGGGCCGGGAATCGCGCTGGATGATGGCCGCGTTCAGGCAGACTTCGCACGCGACACCTTCAATGGCCAGAACATCGTCATGAAGTCCGCTGGCCTTCCCCAACGTTCCTACACCTACATTGGAGACGCTGTTGCCGGCATGTTCACGGCCATCCTCAAGGGGGAGGCCGGGGCCTACAACGTGTCCGACAATTCTGGCCTAGTCTCCATTCGGCAGCTGGCAGAAGCCTTCCTCGCCTCACGCCCAGAAAAGCACCTTGAGCTCAAGTTCGAGACGGAAAGCGATGCCTTCGCCACGAACAAGGTGGCGTTCCAGGGACTCTCCGGGACGAAGCTTGAGGGCCTTGGCTGGAAGCCGCAAGTTGCCCTTGCTGATGGAGTAGACCGATGGCTTCGGCACCTTGAAGAGGTTGAGAGCTGACGGCTCATCCACAAATACCTCCGCGCACCTGCGGAGCGCTGTGACAGGCAAAGCTTAACCGATCCCACGGGGTCGGTTCCCGCAGGGTCGGTCAAGTGGTGGGATCTAGCGAAGTCCTTTAAGGACCCGCTTAGCGGGCTTGCCGATTGCGCGGTATACCTTAGAGGCAGCCTGATGGCGCCGCGTACCGTGCGGGAAATGGTGCTTGAGGCGGGCTTTTAGCGCGGGTTTGGGCACCGGCGTTGCTGCGGGGTCTGGGGCAATGGCCGTCGGCCTGCATGCGTAGGATGCAACGGCCAGTTCAAAGTTCGATAGTCCGGGTCCAAGCAGAAGGTTGTCGAAATGGGCATCGTCAAGTCGGCGGCGGTACTCGCGCGAAAATAGTTGGTTGAGGACTCGGTCATGAGCAAGTAACCTCTGCACTTTGCGGAGAGTGAGGTTCTCGCGTTCAGCGAATGCCTTGTACGCAGATCGCTCTTCAGGAAGAAGCAACGGCGTGGTCCTCACGTAGGAAACTGTCGAGAGGTTCTGTTTGAGAGCCTTGATGCCCTTAAGCGAGTCACGTCTTAACGTTGCATTCTTTTCAATCACAACAGTGGTTTGCACGTTGGCTGATCTGCCTGATTCAATTGCTTGCCGTAAGAACTTCGTCTCTTCCCGATCCTTCCCAGAAGGCCCAGCCCAGTACACAACTGTTGGGCGGGAGTCTCTGGCCGAGCGCACTCGGGTCTCGCCAGTGTAATCCTTGAAAAAGAAGTTCACAGCGCGTTCGGTGGCTCTGCCGTCTTCGCGGGGACAGAACCGGTGTTGGGCGCGAGCGTAGCGTTCGCCTTGAAGTGGCGCGGCTACTAGATCAGCCTTATTGGGAACCTCCGCCAGAGCAGCTGCGGATGCTTCAACAGCGCTGAGGAGTTCTGTGCGCGAGCCTGCAACGGTTCCTGGCAGTTCGTCCGTTGTCAGGTTGAGCCCGCGGGTTGCGGCATACTCGTCAAGGTCATACAGATAGTGAATGATCGGGCGCCCGGTCGGGATGAAATCGAAGAAGATGCTGGAGTAGTCGGTGATCAGGATGTCCACAACAGCAAGCAGTTCGTTCGAACTGATTTCGTGGGGTGGAATCGTCACATTGCCGAGCTTTTCGCCGACTATCCGGTCTTTGACCTTCTTGTCCATCCTGTGGTGTCCGCGATACAGGAGATGGATGTCGAGCTTCGCGAGGTCCGTTAGATCCGTCAGCAGTTGCTCGGAATCGACGACGTCTTTCCCTCCCTCGGCTCTCCATGTAGGGGCATACAGAACAACGGGTTTAGCCGAAGCCACATCATCCTGATCTTCGCCAAGACCAAGAATTGTGCGTAGGGAAAAGGTCTTTTCTGCGGAAGCATCAATAGTAGTGTCCACTCGGGGGTATCCGGTTTCCGCTACTAATGCCGTTGATGTTCCTGTCATCGAATAAGCGGAGAGGACAGCGTCGGTCATGAACTGACAGGGCGTTACCACGTGGGTTGCTTTGAGGAACGATGCCGCCCCCTGCCACGATCCAAAACGTGCTTTGGGTGTGTCGCGTCCCAGTGCCTTGTAAGGGATTCCGTGCCAGGTGTTGAGGTACCTTTGTTCGCTGCGCCTAGTGAAATACTCCGGAAGGTTGGCATTTCCGATGATGTGCCCTGCACATGCGAGGAAGTAAGCATAGGCATCCGAATGACGATGCACAAACACAACCTTGTCGGATCCGCGATACTGCCGCGGAATACTATCCTGATCGTTGACAGACCATACGTGCAAGAAATCCTTGTACTCCTCGTGTTTCTCAAGATAGTCGAAGATTGCGAAGGGATTGTCGCCCATTCTGGAGCCTGACATGGTCTCGTAGAACACGATGGATGGGTTTACCGGAAGAGTCTGGCTGTATCGCCCATAGACTTGATGGGTTTTATCAGTGCCTCCGAGGGGTCCGTTCCAGAATGTAGTCAGAGCCTCTGTTCCGCGTTCGCGGGCTTCCTGCTCTGCTGCTTCGACAATCTCCCTAGGCGTTGGCATGTGTGCTTACCTCGATCTGTGCAGTCTTGTATGTTTTACCGTGCCAAGAATCGTCCGATCCGTCGCCGTACTCGGACGAACCTTCCCGGTTTTGGCAACGATACAACAGCGGGCTCGGAGTTTTCTGTCTTATTCCAAAATGCCTCACTTTTGCGCTGACCGGATGGCATCGTCTCCGTTCCCAATGGGTTCTTGTCAAGATTTGGCCGTTCCCAAGCGACATTCTTTCGCACGACCCGTGCTGGTACTCCTGCTGCCACGGCGTTGTTAGGCACGTCCTTCGTGACGATGCTTCGGAAACCGATAATGGAGCCAGATCCTATCGTGACTCCACCGAAGATGGCGGCGTATTTGCCAATCCACACATGCTCGCCGATTGTTATGTCGCGAGCCGGGTTTGTTCGAAGCCCAGTCCCGATATCATAAATTGCATGTGTATCATCGGTTCGAATCTCCACACTGGACGCCAGCATGCAGTCGTCTCCAAGTGTGACTGAAGCACCCTCAGAGGCACGAACGAAAGCCTTTGAGGCAGCCCCAACGTTCGATCCGATCGTGATACGTGACTGCTGTCCCAATACCAGTCCGAAGCGTAGCCCTGTTCGGTTCTTTGTGGCGGCGGCGATCTCTACCAAGCTCTCATCAGCTGTGAACTTCACCGAAAGGAAGGCGATCTTCACTGGATCTCCCACTTTCAGCACGTTGTTAGAGCCGACAAACTCGATACGAATGTTCTTCGTTACTGGAGGTCCGCTGTACTCGATGCGATTTCCTTGTTCGTCTTCATATGGCTCAAGTGTGGTAAGGGTGGACATAATTATCAGTTGCTCCTCGTAGGTTGGGCCTAGGTGCGAATGCACATAGAGGGAGGCCGTTGATCGCCCGAAGAATAGTTCTAAACGCTGGGCTTCTCCTTAATGAAATTCTCATAGGTTCTGCGCATCTTCCTTCCCACACGTTCGCGATACAGCGCGTAGGACGTGACTGGACTGCGTGGCATCCTTTCTCGAAGGTCGTCAAGTGTGTGGGGGAGTGTGGCGCTATCTGGTTGAAACACGGTCCGAACCCCAGTAAACAAAGAGTTGTACACGGACATCGCCATTTCCGGGGCACGTTCGACACCTTCATCTATCGCGGTCTCAACGGCGTCAACAAGTTCGGGAGCTTTCCAATGTTCTGGCGCAAGAGCACGCTGAGAATATCCAGCCGTCTCGTAGAAGTAGGGTACTTTGAAATTCCACGACAGGCCGATGCTTGGAATGCCGAATGCAAACGAGGTGATGCTTGCATGAAGCCGATAGGCGATAATTCCGTCGCAGGCTTTTAGCTCGGAGATGAGGTCTTCCGGCCGATTGATCGGGCACTTGAAATGGTCGGGGGAGATGTTGTTCTTCCGCACAAAATCATCTAGGAACACTTCGTCAGCATAGTGCCCGGTGGTCAATAATTTGTAGTCGTATCCCTTCTGGCTGAGTGACGCAATGACATCCGTCCAGAGCTTGTGCTGCTTCTTTGCAGTGAAGGGGATCTTGTTGTCCTTAAAGAGACCTCTACGGGCTACAAATAATCCAATGCGCTTCCTTGGCTGGGTTCTCTGCTCGCTCGTCAGGGGCTGTACAGGTTCTGCCCCTGAACTCGGTTGAGAGATCGGGGTTTGTACTCGTTCTTGACGCGGCGCGCTTCTCTCTCCCACAGCACGGGCCGCAGTATCTCCTCTTCGTTGTATTTTGCGTGTAACAGAGCCGTTCCCAGAAAGTATCGCGGCAACGGTCTTCCGTGCTTTGCGGGCAAGCTTTCGCGGGGTGCTGGCAGGCGGCCTTTTAACCGGAGGAGCCGGGGCCTTCCGAAACACGATATCTGCCAGTACTGCCGGGTCAGCCACTTGGGCGACAGGAATTGATGTACCTTCAACGTACTTCTTGGCAGATTCGTAATCGTCTCGCGTTGTGATTTGCCGGACGCATGGGAGATTGAGCGCATCCTTAAGCTCTAGGCACTTCGGGTTTGAACCGTCGAAGGCTTCGATGCCGATGCTCGAGAAGAGCACGGGTACCTCGTATTCTTGCGCGAGTTCCAGCGTAGTAATCGTCTTGCGGTAGAAGTCTTGGTACCTGTAGTTGAACAGGGGTGCGCCGCCGAAAATGATGAGGTCGGCTTGAGAAACTGACTCCTCTGCTGATTCGAGGAGTGCCCTGTCTCCAGTACTCAGATAC
The DNA here is from genome assembly GCF_052089425.1 of Ancrocorticia sp. Classification (NCBI taxonomy): domain Bacteria; kingdom Bacillati; phylum Actinomycetota; class Actinomycetes; order Actinomycetales; family Actinomycetaceae; genus Ancrocorticia; species Ancrocorticia sp. The sequence goes on from NZ_JBQCZW010000002.1 coordinate 62,215, forward strand.
CTCTGGGTAATGATACCTGCAGCCCTGCTGCTAATGTTGTACTCTTCTTCGCCATAGCCAAGGTTCTTCATGACGGCATGAAGAATACTGATAACGGAAGCCTCAATGATTTGGTCCCCGACGTTATCTGAATCTCGGTTAGTCAATAGCAAAATTTGCTTCTGGTTCGACATCCTGCCTCAATTCGTCTCAGTGCGTCCTGAACACGAAGTTAAGCCGGGCCCAATCATTCATTGCGAACCGCACGTAACCTCAGTGAGATTGTACTGGTGAAATCTGTGCGGAAGAACGATGACTCGAATGAATGGCGCGCTAGAAGCACGTACATACTGGCCGGCACTGGGAGGGTGCCTACTTCGCCAGAAACCTACCGATCCGGCGCCTAGCACGGACGAGCCCATTGGGTCTCGGTAGCGATATCACTGGAGGTTCATCATCCATGGTTGGATTCCAGAAGGACTCATTTGCCCGTTGACCCGAAGGAACGGTGTTCGTACCTGGCTCAGTCTTTGCCAACGTAGGGCGTTCCCAAGCAACGTTCTCACGGACAACCCGCGCGGGAGCGCCGGCAGCAACCACATTGTTTGGGATGTCCTTCGTTACGATGCTTCGAAAACCAACGATCGAGCCGGAGCCGATCGTAACGCCACCTGATACGGCCGCGTGTTTGCCCAGCCACACGTGCTCGCCGATCGTAATGTCACGTGCAGGGTTTGTCCGCGATCCCGTGACCGTGTCGTAAATGGCATGATCTTCATCAGTCGCGATCTCCACATTTGATGCGAGCATGCAATCGTTGCCGATAATGACTGACGCTCCTCCAGAAGCCCGAACAAGTGCTTTGGTTTCAGCACCAACGTTTGCTCCGATCCTGATAGAGGATTTCTCTCTAATCACTAAGTCGAAACGCAGTCCCGTACGCTTTTTTGTGGTCTCGGCAATACTGACAAAGCCTTCGTTTCCAGTGAATATGGCCGATAGCGAGCCAATCATGACCGGATTCGCAATTCTGAGCACATTGTTCGAGCCCTGGAACTGGATGTCGATGTTAGTCGAGATGGGTGGCCCATCGTATTCGATACGGTTTCCCTTTTGATCCTTGTATCGTTTGAGTACCCGAACGTGAGTGCGACTTTTGGCTTGGTCAGGCCCGTCCCCCGATCCAAGACCCTTGCCACCGTCCCACTGCGCAACCAATACCGCCGCAGCGATTCTGTTGACAGGGAGATGCGGGATGACCGCACCGTCTTCCAGCACAGCCTTTCGGGCCTCGAGTTCCTTCCCATTCACGTCCGATGCCTCGACAGAGCCATCTTCGAGGTACCAGAACCATCGGTTGTCAATCCGGAACCGGAGTGTCCAACCGGTGAAGTTTCGGTCCTTCGCTTGGAAAAGACTCTTCGGTATCTGGAACGAGCCGTCGTTTTGGACGGTCGTACCTCTCCATGTGTACTCCAAGCGATTGCTATCTAGCTGTTTGCTGCGCGGCATATTCTCTGTCGTTTGTACGATGACCGATGGCGATTGTGCTGCGCCGCTATGGAACAGTATCGGATAAGTCAAGCCGTATCGGTAGAGGTTCGCCCGCTCGATATCTTGTTCGGATTCTTCCTGAGTCCTCCTTTCGGCTTCACTAAGCGCCGTGAGAATAAAGTTGGAGGACCGCTGGCGCCCTTGGTCTAATGCAGTACGCGCAGAGGTATAGTCAATGGCTGAAGCAAAATCGCGGACGTCGTCGTCCATGTCAAATTGTTGCTCTTCTAAGCCAAAGCTGCGAAGAAAGCTGGGTACTTTCTGACCGTTCCTACTTCCAACGAAGAATAGTTTTTCAAAGAGCATCGAAAAACAGCAGCCATGGAAGGAGTTGGTGAACACGGCATCTGCACTGCGGATATAGCCGAGCCACTCTTCCATTCCTACGTCGTACCGAGCGATATGCTTTACGTCAGGGTCCGTAACCTTGCCATACTTAAATGGCCGATCGGACAGTTCGACAAAGGTCAGGTTATGAAGCTTGGCGTATTCGACCGCCTTGGCAATGGTGTCCTTGGATTGTTCCATGACGTAATACAGAAGGACATAACCTTGTTCACGCGGAGTCACGGCGAGCTCATCCCACAAGGTCCGATCGTGGAGGAGTACGGGATCGAGAACTAGTTCCGGGGAGGTATTCGTGTTGTCATCAACGTAACTGCGAAAGTCATCTTCTCTAATGCTCACGGCATCGAATCGATCAACGTACTGTTTGAAGAGAGCAAGCTGGTCATCTGTCAAATCTCCAGAGGCGCCGCGGCTGGCAGCGTAGGCGATCTTCGCCTTACCATCGAATGCTTTGCTCCCCAAAAGGAATCCACGATCGAAAGTATGGCGCGGAATCGTCTGCCAAATGACGTCGGTCACACAGATGTAACAGTCGAATCCAGGGTCACGTGTTTCCAACAAGTCAGAATCGTAGACTTCTTCGGTGAAAATCAGGTTCTCTTGAGCGAAATGCTCGAACTTATCGAGCCGCCTCTCACGTTCCTCTTCCGCGGTCCAGTAGCCCAAAGCCAGTTCCGCACGCTTCCTAATCGTTGCTGGGTCCTTCTTATTGCGGAGAGCGTCAAGGTATTGCTGTTTGGCGCCCTCAGCTGGATGCCGCATATCGAAATTGCCGTAGTAAGCGGGCTTGTAGTCAAGAATGGTTGACTCGTACCCGTGTTGCTTGAGGAATTGCTGGAAGGCATAGATGTGCAGATCGCATGCGAAGTTCAGGAACTTCGCATACTTGTTGATGCCGATAAGCCCGATCTTCATCTGGCACCTTTCGATGTGGGTGTTGTACCTACGACCCAAAGGATTGTACAGGTTATTGCCTAGGTGTCGCTTAGCCCAATGATCACGGCAGCTATTGTGTGTCAACCCTTCAGCGCGAGTTCACCCGGCTTCAACGAGAGTTCACCCTTCTTCAACATCAGTTCACTCGTTGGATGTTATTGATTCGATATCGTACGGTAACATTGCGGTAACACAATGGTGCAATGCGCCTGTGGTAAACGAAAAGGCTGCCCTACAAGGCATTCCTCTCGTGCTTGATGGCGAGCGTGAACCACGAAAATCTGTCAGATTGTTGCCGAGTTCTGGAGGGAATCGGTTTGCAGGCACCGCAACAGGCAAACATGGGGACAACTGCGCTCTTGCGCCGTATTCACGCCGATGACGTGGTGCATGCCGCGAAGATGGCGAACCTACTTCGGCAGGGCTTTACTAGGAGCGGGGCTTGCCAGTACTTGCTGGACGGCGATGTAGCGGGGGAGAAGCCCGACAAGAGCGCTCGCAGCACGGCGGGGAACGTGATCTCTCGCCACGACTTCTATCTACTGGACCCGCTTAACGGTAGAGAGCGCTGGCTCTCCAGCAGACTCGGCGCGCACAGGACATGGTCAAGCCAGCTCCTCCCGCCCCTGTACTGCTCCATCGCTTCCCGTGACGGCGCTCTTGAGGTGACGCGGCTGAGCCATGTTCTGGACGGGCTGTCCCGGAGCATGGATGGTGTTCTGGCGTTGATCGAATCCAGAAGAATCGTGAGGTTGTGGCCGGATTCGTGGGATCGTGGCCCGGGCTATTGGCTGACCCACGACGGGCGAACGTACGGAATTGATGGCCAGCCGGCCAACGCCAAAGAAATCGTTGCTTTCATCGACGAACTGGCGCACAAAGCGGGCCGGCTCGTCCTGTCACAGGGCGACGATCCCGCCGCACAGATGGGTAGCCAGCTAGGATACTCGGACGCAGTTGTTCGCTTCTACCTTGCCAAGGACGAATCGAAGGCTCGCGTTGTTGATGCTTTCCTCCTTGCGGGAGATTCACTACGCCGCTCAGATAGCGCGATCTTGGCACATGATGATCACTGGGCGGGCACGCGGTTTGCGGCTGAGTTGCAGGTGGATCTCGCTACATCGGAGATCATGGGCCGGACCCCTCAAGAAGAGACGAATCCCAAGCTCCTTGGACTCGATCACGCTGTTGCAGGCATTGAAACGGCCCTCTCGGATGAGGATCTCCGCTTCCGCTTCATCTCCGTGGATGTTGCGCTCACATCGGATGGGTACAGGGTGGAGGACGTTGCGCGGGCGCCGAGGTATCCGCGCACGGTGCCCTTCTCCGCGCAAGCCACCGAGTTTCTCCTCCCACGACGTCAGGAGAAGCGCGCCGAACTGGCAAAACGGCCAAGTACCGCAGCCCGCGCCGCCGCGAAGGTTGGCAACAAGGCGGGAAGGTTCGGCCGAAGGCTCACTGCGTTCCAGCTGCGCTCAACCGGGTTTACCGGCCGCATGGCGCGATCTTGGGTCAGGCAACTTGAGCAGGATTGGCATAAGGACGACGAGTTTTCGGGCGCCTTCCGCCGGGATGCGCATCGCATGGGCTACATGCCCACTACGCTGGCGCGATTCAATATCTCGAAACTTAACGCCCATGAGTACATCTCGGAGAAAGACTACCGATACGTCCAGCCACTGAACGGCAAGTACGCAAAGTGGGTTCGGGATAGGGCATCGGTGCGTGAGATTTTCAAGCCGTACTCTGAGTTCTTCGAATCGGCTCACTACCAGTTCTTGTGGCGCGATGGCGAACTTCAGATCCTTCCGCTGTCCGAAGATTCCCGTGAATACCCCGCCACGGCAGATGGCATCGGCGCCTTCCTCGCAAGCACAGGGCGCGAGCTTGCTGCCGTATCCTCCGCCTACACGGGCAGAACACGCCTTGCCATCAGCTTCACGGATTCCCACTTCGTTGTTGATAATCGCCGCTACACCAGCGATGAGTTCCAGGAACTCATGCGTGCTCGCGCGAGGCGCCGCCCCATGGTCATCATCGAACCGGTGGCACCGGACGAAACCCTGTCCCAGCAGTTCCCGGAAGCCACGAGTGACCTCCGGATCGTCATGATGAACGCGGATGGTGCCTCCCCGCAGGTTGCCGAAGCCTTCGTTGCCGTGACGCAGCATGTGAACATCAATGATGTGGCAGCGGCCGCATCGCACGCGGGCCCGGCTGTCGAACTGGCCACCAACCCCAGCCTTCTCGAAGCCGAGATCGCGCTGCAGCAAGAAGCTGATGATGACGATGCGCTCTCCGGTCCAACGTCTCAAGACTGGCGGGAAATCGCGGCTGATATAGCCGAAGAAGGTGTAGCTGCACAAGATTCTCGTGTCACATTCCTGTCCCGGATCGATACTCAGAGCGGCGAATACCGCGGCGCTCGGGCCGTGATAGATCAGCGCCTGTATTCGTTTGATGTTGATCCTCTCAGCGGCAACGCTTTCGCTGGCAAGGTCAGGCAGTGGGAGGCCATCACCCAGCAACTCACCGCGATGTGCCGGTTTGCTCCGCAGCTTGAATTCGTGGAGTTCACATTGGTGCCTCAAGGCGATTCCTTCGCTATCACGCGGGTTTCGGCGATGCCCGATTACGGGTACGTGTTCCCTTTCCAGCCGCACACGGTTGAGTTCCTGCAGGACAGGGTGGGACGCAAGAAGGCGGAGATGAGCGACGCCGCGAAGCGCGTGGGGAAGTGGCTGCACAACGCCAAGCTCAGGATCCGCAGAAGCTTTGGTCAGGCCCTCTACCCCAAGGGTCTCGTTCCCTACCAGTCCGTCCGATGGATTGGTGATGTCATGCGGGATGTCCGGGAGCCGAACGGGATTCCTCTGCGCAAGAAGCTGTGGGCCTACCGCAACGGATTGCTTTCCTACCGGATCACGCAGTACGGCATCACGAAGGAGAATCGGGAGGAGTTCATCTCCGATCTCGAGTATCGCTGGTTGCGCCACATCAACAAGAAGTACAAGTACTGGCTGGAGGATAAGATCTCCATCAAGTACGTGGCTTCCCAGTTCAATGAGTGTTTCCCGGCCTACTACTACTTCACCAGCTTGCATGACGGCGAGAACAAGGTCATCCCGATGATGGATTGCCCGGAGGGCTTCGGGGCAAGTTTCGATGAGATTTTGCGGCTAGCGCGCGAACGAGGGGTGCTTGCGCTTAAGCCCGACGAGGGTTCCCACGGGGATGGCTTTTATCGTTTAGATTTTGACGACGACGGATACTCGCTCAATGGCGAAGCGGCAACGCAGGCTGATGTCGTGGCTATCTTGGCCGACCCGTCCAACCAGTACCTGATCACCGAGTTCATTCAAACCCACCCTGATCTTGCCCAGATCTATCCAAAGGCGGTGAACACAATCCGAATGATCGTGTTCAAACGCGATGGAGTGACCCCGCAGATTGGCACCGCCTACTTCCGGATCGGGACCGAGGCCTCGGGGTTTGTGGACAATACGGCTCAGGGCGGCATGCTGGCGCAGATCGATATTGATACAGGCGAATTCGGGAACGCTCAGGTTCTGAGGGATGGGTATGTGCAGCCGTGCCCCGTTCATCCAGATAGCGGAGTCCTCATTGAGGGCGTTATCCCGGATTGGCAGTCCGTGAAGTCAACGGTTCTCCAGATCGCCGAATCAATGCAGCAGCTGGAGTTTCTTGGCTTCGATCTGGCGATTACGCCCGATGGGATCAAGCTGCCAGAGATCAACCGTTCTCCCGATTACCCGCGTATCCAGAAGCTGACGCCGGAGACCATCGAGTATTTGCTCTACAAGGTGGAACAGAAGAAACGGGCCACGGGCTATTACCATCGGCGCCGGGCGATCATCGATTTGCCGCCACGTGGAGGTGCCTGATGAGCATTCCAGCGGTTGTCGCGGCAGGTACTCGCGCAGTGATGCGAGCCGTATATGCGCCAATGAAGAGATTCTGCAGGACCGATCCGTGCAAGGTTGTATTGATCAGCAGGCAGTCTGACCACCTCTCCATCGATTTCGAGCTGACGCTACAGGAAATCACATCGCGCCTTCCCGAGGCCAAGACGGTCGTGATCACGAAACGCCTTGAAAAGAGTTGGCGCTCGGCTCTCGGATTCTTCTGGGCACAGATCGCGAGTCTGTACCATCTGGCAACGGCGCAGGTGGCGCTCCTCGAATCGTACTGGCCCGCCGTTTCGGCCGTAGAGCATAAGGAGGAACTGACGGTTTTCCAGCTGTGGCATTCCCTCGGCAAGATCAAGAAGTCGGGCCGCCAAACTGTTGGTCAGCAACAGGGATGGTCAGCAAGCGTTGCCAACGAACTGCGGATGCATCACGGCTACGATTTCGTGGTTGCTGGCGCAGAAGCGTGGAACCCGGCGTACCGCGCCTCCTTTGGAATCGCTGAGCACCAGATCCTCAACATCGGATTGCCACGTGCGGATTATCTGATCAACCACCATGAAAGAGCCAGCCGGGCCGTTTTCCAGAGTTACCCGGAGCTGAACGATGGCAAGCCCATCGTCTTATACGCTCCAACGTTCAGGCGAACAGGCGGGGCGAGCACTGGGGCGAAGAACGTGCTTGCTGATATTGATACCACCGAGTTCCACCTTGTTGTGAAAGGGCACGCGAACCAGCCGCTTCTGGCTTCCCACTCCAGCGTTATCGAGTGCTCGGAATTCACTGGAATGGAGCTGCTGGCCGTTGCGGATATGCTCATCACCGATTACTCGGCGATCGCCGTTGAGGCTGCGTTGATTGGGTTGAAAACCATCTATTACCTCTTCGATTACGAAGAGTACAGCCAACAGAACGGACTTAATCTGGACTTGCCGGCTGAGTTTCCTGAGCTCGTTGCCTTCACTCAGGAAGAACTTGAAGACAAGCTGGCCAGCGCGTACCCATACGAAGCACTTGAGCGGTACCAGCAGAAATACCTGTTCGAAGATCCCGGGCATTCCACTGCAGATCTTGTGAACATACTGGAGGAGAAGGGGCAGTTATGCCGGTAGCGGTGAAGAAGACGGTCAAGTTCTTGAAGTTGACCTATCTGTGGGTTGTCCGAATTCTCTTCGCATCAAACCACTTCAACGTGCCGTTCTGGCGGCGGCTGCATCTGGCCATTGTCGGTGGATTCGTACCGGACCAGTACGTTCTCTATGATCTGAAGCATCGGCCAAAATCGGCCTACCTCTCAGAGTTTGATTGGTACCGTTCACGCTTCATTAATGACCCCTTTAACCCAATGCTCAACAATAAGATTGTGTGCGCTGAGGTGATGAAGGATGATGCTCTGGTTCCCGAAACCCTGTTCATCAAGAACAAGGGCCGCTACGTGTCCTACGCAGATCGCAAGCGTTTGTCCAACGTGGACGGCGCGATGGATGCGCTGAAAGAAGCCGGGTCCGTTTTCATGAAGCCGATCGGAGCTGGCAAGGGCAAGGGAGTCCACCGGTTAGATTTCCGCGATGGCCAGACATATCTAGACGAAACGGCCACGCCGCCTTCTGATATCAAGGCGCTGCTGCGCAAACAAGATGGCTGGTTCTTCTGCCGCTGCATCGAACAGCATCCGGGCCTTGCAAAGATCTATGACAAAACATCCAACACGATCCGGTTGATTACTTTGCGTGATCCGGAAAACGGCAAATTCAAGGTGTTCTTTGCCGTTCTGCGCATTGGGACGGCGAAGACTGTCCCGATCGATAACGGAAGCGTTGGCGGCCTCGTCGCCAAGATTGACTTGGACACGGGTACGTTATCCGAGGCCCGCTCATTGTGGGCCCAGACTGTTCATCCAGTACATCCCAACTCGGCCGCACCGATCGAGGGGGTCCAGATCCCTCAGTGGGAGGAACTGAAGGCACAGATGGTGGAACTGGCTGAGCGGTTCCCGTTCCTTCAGTTCGTGGCATGGGACATTCTCTTGGCGCAGGAAGGCCCTTACATCATTGAGGCGAACACATCATCGGGAGTGAACATCATCCAGATCTGGGGCCCGCAGCGGCAAAACGAACTTGGTGACTTCTACCGCGCTCATGGAGTGATTCACTGATGTCACGCTACGTCATCATGGCGAACGGCAACGGAACCAGATGGAAGGGTTACCTTGGTACGCCCAAACACCTGCTGACCATTGATGGAGAAACTCTTCTGACTCGGATAGTGCGTCAGATCCGTGAGCGTGAGCCCGGCGCGGAGGTGTATGTTTCCGCCGAGAACCCGCAGTACGAAACGCCTGGGGCAATCCGCCACGCGCCGCAACGAAAAGAGATCGAGCTTGACAGGTTCGTCCCTGAGCTCCTATGCGATGGCGTGTGCTTCTTGTACGGAGATACGTTCTATACCGATGATGCCATGGACACCATCATGGCTGGTATGGACGAATCGATGCAGTTCTTTGCCACACAGCGAAGCATCGTTGCTGTCAAGACGGAAGATGCGGATCTCATGTCAAAGCACCTCGAAAACGTTCGTACCCAATACACCTCCGGGCGCATCACGCGGTGCAAAGGTTGGCAGGTTTACCGTTCCTACAAGGGCCAGCCACTTGACGGTCTTGGCGCGGCCGATGAAGGTCTCATCTTGATCGAGGATGAGACCGGCGATTTCAACCGTCCGGAAGATCTCCAACGTTTTGCGGCGGCCAGAACACAAGATGGGCATGAGGAGGCGCAGATGTCTCTTGCCACCTCGCCGTCGTCGCCAAATCTTGACGAAAGACATGACTATGCCCGCTAAAGAATCGTACGAAGCCAGTCCACAACGCCTCGAAAAAACCCTTAAACCACACTGGGTCTGGGCAATCGCTCTCGGATCCGCAATCGGATGGGGCGCGTTTATCCTTCCCTCGGACTGGATAGGCACCGCAGGACCCCTCGGGGCGATGCTGGGGCTTGCCATCGGGGGTGCCCTCATGATCGTTGTGGGCGTGAGCTACGGCTTCCTTGCGCGGGTCTTCCCAGTCTCTGGAGGAGCCTTCGCCTACACGCTCGTGGGCTTTGGTAGGCGCCACGCCTACGTGTGTGCGTGGTTCATGACGCTGGGCTATGCCTCGATCGTTGCCTTGAACGCCTCGGCACTGGGCGTGCTTGCGCGTCACGTTGTCCCCCAAGTGGCCGAACGCGGTTACCTGTACACCATCGCGGGCTGGGACGTGTATTTCGGCGAGGTAGCGGTGGCCACGATCGCCCTCATTGCGTTCGCCTTCCTGAACGTGCGCGGCGGAGGAAACTCGGCACGCCTTCAGTTCTGGATGTGCGTGTTGATGATTGGTGCGATCGCAATTGTGCTGATCGGAGTGGTGGCCTCCCCACAGGGTGAGCCTTCCCATGTTGAACCACTGTTCAGCCCGGATAACACTCCAATAGCGGGGATTCTGGCGATCGTAGCGATCGCTCCGTGGGCGTTCATCGGGTTTGATAACATCCCGCAGGCCGCCGAAGAGTTCAGTTTTCCGGCATCCAAGGCATTCCGCCTGATCTTCTGGTCGCTGATCGTGGCCACACTCCTGTATGTGGCGATGATCCTGACAACCGCCGTGGGCGCGCCGTGGCAGGAGGAACTTGCAAAGAACTCGGTGTGGATGACGGCCGATGTTGTGGTGGGAGCGATGGGAACCGCCGGCCTCGTAGTGCTGTGCATCGCCGCTTTCATGGGGATCGCGACGGGGCTGAACGGTTTCTACATGTCCAGTTCCCGCGTTCTTCTGGCGATGGGACGCGCCAAGATGATCCCCGCGGTGTTCGCCAAGGTGAATCCGAAGTATGGGACTCCGAGTGCCGGGATCTGGTTCGTGTTCGGCGTGTGCCTCATCGCTCCGTGGTTTGGACGCACGGCTCTGAACTGGATCGTGGATATGGCCTCGATCGGCTTCACCTTTGCGTTCACCTACACCTGCTTGTGCGCGTTTCGGATGTTCACTTGGACCGGCCGGGAGGAACACGTGCCTGATTCAGCCTCCACCACTCGCAAGCTGTTGGCTGGGCTTGGCGTAGTGGTTGCCGTAGCCTTCATGATCCTTTTGCTCGCCCCGGGATCTCCCGCCCAGCTGTCTACACCATCGTTCATTGCGATGGGAGTGTGGGTACTGATCGGGATAGTGTTCTATGTGAGCCGAAGGAAGCGGAGCCAAGAAGTATCCGACGAAGAGGTTGATCTGGCGGTTCTGGGCCATGCCCGGCCCGAATGGGCGGGGCTGCGGTAGAAGTGGGGCACACCAGATGAACAGGACATGTGCGACGACGCAACAGTGGAGAGAACGAGCATGCTAGCTGATATCCCTCAACTCAACGTGTACCCGCGGGATCAGATTGCGGAGTACATCGAAGCCGTTAGTTCGGGCCGCAATGCCGGCGTCCAACTGTTAATCGATGCGGCGAACAAGAAGGGCGCCACGCATACGTGGATCAACAACTCAACGGCAATTGTGGAGCACAAGGGCAAGAGAATTCTTGCTTACCGGTATTTCGGTGCGGAGTCTGCTCTGGCCGCCGTTCTATACGGAGATAAGGCATTCACTAAAGAAGTTTGGGAGAAGGCAGGTGTCGCTACCCCCAAAGGCGGCCTAGTTTCCTCTGCAGCCGAGGCGATCGCGTTCCAGCGCGAGATTCGGGCACCAATCGTTGTCAAGCCACGGTTTAGCTTTGCGTCCAAAGGCGTGAGTGTAGAACTCAGCACTGAGCAGGAGATTCGTGACGCATACACGTTGGCTAAGCGCTATAACCGTGATGTTCTTGCAGAGGAGTTTCTTGAGATCCAAACCGAATACCGATGCTTCGTAGGCGCTGGCGAGGTTTATGCGCTCGTGGAGCGGCTCCCTCCACACGTTATAGGTGACGGCACCTCGACCATTGGAAAACTCATTGAAGACCGTAACCACGTGCGCGAAACGATCCCGAGTACACGAAACGAACCAATCGAAATTGAGGGGCGTGTAGAGTCCTATCTTGCAGCGCGCGGCAAGTCAGTGGAGACCGTACTGCCAAGCGGCGAAATTCAGCAGCTCAGCCACATGAGGATTCTCGGGGAGGGCGGAGACCTCTACGGGGTGCTAGATAAAGCGAGCGATGGGCTCAAGGAGCTGGCGGTCACGGCCGCGGAGGTGATTCCCGGCGCTCACTGGGCTGGATTGGACCTTATTGAGACTGCTGAGGGCAAGATCTACGCGATTGAGATCAACTCGAATTCACAGACGAATGGAATCGAGTACCCGTCCTACGGCCAGCCGATACCAATTGCCAAGATCTTACTCGAGGAGCGATTCAAGCAAGCCGAGAAACCTAGGTTACGAAATCGAGTCCTTCGTCAAGCGAAGATCAAGACACCGCCACCGAGCGGTAGCGCCCAGCAACCGCCTATTGAATCTGACGGTCCCGACAATATACTGCTTCACCGCCTTTTCTATCGATACCTTGTGGCTCAAGGATATGAGCTGGAATGGATCGGTCGAGCGGTTGTTAAGGCGCACAAGGGGCGTAAGGTTCACTGGTTTGCCGGGTGTCTTTCCATAGGCGACCTCGCCGTTGTACAGAATGTGATGAGGAAGCATGCTCTGGTCCGGAGGGCGTTGAACGCGGCGAATGTTCCACGGACAAACGGCAAGGTGATGAAGACGGGAGAAAAGCTCAAAGAGTATCTGGCTGAACAGAATCGCCCGATTGCGGTGACACCTCATTCTGGCAAATGGAAGGGAGCGGAGGTGTCCGTATGCCTGACTCCCGAGGAGGCTCCGATTCGTGAGAACCAAGCGACGAAGTATGGCTATTATGTTCAACCAGTTCGGCCCGGTACCCGGCTGCGCATCCTAGCTGGGCCGGATAAGTGTTTCGCTGTGCTTCAAACGGACACGAATACGCTGGAACAGATCGACGAGTCAGTAGCTCTCGCCAGTCAAGCAGTTCGTGCCATCCCGGGGCTACGCTGGGCAGCCGTTGATGTAGTCCTCCCGAAGACTTCCAGTGGGGAGACCCGACCGTGGGTGGAAGGCTTATCCACTGATCCTGTAGTGTCACGGGTTCATCGGCTCGTTTGTGGAGAACTCGATGAGTTCTACGAGTTCTTATTGTCCGCTGTGGATTCTCAATGAAACACTGCAACGGTCAGGTTGACACTACGAGGAACTTTGAGCAGAGGGGTTACTGATGCGGATTCGTCGCAAGAAGAAGTCAGCTGAAATCTCACCAACCCATGGTTTGGATGATCCGTTAGCGGCGTTGGACGCAAAGGCCATCGGACCGCAACTGACTGCGAGTGAAGAGGACGTTGAGAGGATCGCAGTCACTAACCCGGCTGCCAGCTACGTTATGGTTCCGGGCGTGGGTTCCATACTCTCCAGTGGGACGAGAGATTCGGGAACTGCGGTAGTCCCACCGGCTGTGGGAGGCCTGCCGCTCCTGTGGGTAGGCCGTGCAGCATATTCTTCGAAGGGGATCGCGGCCGTATTCTTCTCCGGCTCACTCCACTCCATTGGTAGGGCGGCGTTCTTCAAGTGCCGACATCTGAAAACTGTGCTGTTCACGGACACGATCGAATATATCGGGCGATCGGCGTTTGCGTATTGCACCGAGTTGGAGACTGTTGAGCTCCCTGCCGGACTGAGAACGCTCGGAAAGCGTGCGTTCCGCGGCTGCGAGCGGTTGCGGCACGTGACCATTTATGAGACTGTGGCGGCCATTGATGATGGTGCTTTTGAGGGCTGCGCACCTGACCTTGTCATTCATTGCGTCCAAAGATCTTTCGCTGATTCATGGGCACGCAGGCACGGAATCAACGTGATCCACGACGTCCCAGAGCAGGGCCACGAGCCGAGCGCCAATGCGCCCAAGGAGTTCGTGGAAGACGGAATAATGTATCGCTCCGTCGCCCCCGGTACCGCGGAGGTGCGCGGAGTCATTGATCATGAGGTAGCTAGCCTGACGATTCCTGGCACGGCTGCGGAACGAACTGTGACTGGAATTGGCCCTCGTGCCTGCTACGGGTTGATGAATCTGGAAGAGGTCACGTTGCCACGCGCTCTCCAGTACATCGGAGCGGAAGCTTTTCAGCAGTGCCCGAGCCTCAAAGCCGTCAACGGTCTCCTGCGTGTTTCGGTAGTGAGCATGCGAGCCGGGCTGGAGAGCTTCACTCAACGAAAGAGCCCTCAAGGCAAACACGATGTGGACGCTGATTACATTCGCCTCACGCCGCGGATGGTTTCGCAGATGCTGGAGATTCCTCTACCCGAAGATGCCGGTGTTCCACGTGACAGCGTGTTCAGCGAAGTGGCGGCCGGTGAGTTATCGAGTTCCCGGGGCAGCTTGTACTTCTGCCGGACTTTGCCCTCTCCAGAACTATTGGACAGGCTCCTCGAACGAGGTATCGCAGCTTTTGTTGCTAGTGCCCCCGTTCGAAGTAGAGATGGGCGCGTTTTCCCAACGTTTATTCACCCGAACCCAGAGCAAGGATTCTTGGAGATCTGTTCGTGGATTGCTAGTCAGAACTTCGCAAAGACCATCGCCATCACAGGTTCAGTGGGGAAGACGACGACGAAAGAAATGATCCAGTTGGTGTGCTCTGCCGGTTTTCGCAGCATCTACAGCAAGGGCAACCAAAACGGGGTCGCACAGGTAGGGCGATACATTCAAAAGGTAGCGCTGACGACCGAAGTCCTTGTGCAAGAAACAGGTGCGGCCCATCCCGGTCTGATTGAATCAGACGCGCGGATGCTACATCCCGATGCTTTTGTCGTGACGAACATTGGGCTCAACCACGTGGGAAACTACGGGGGCAAGCAGGAGAACATCTTGAACGACAAGATGAGCCATGACAAGCATTTGCCAGAGAACGGCGTGGCCTTCATCAATTACGACGATGAGAAACTACGTGCTTACTCTGTGAATCATGCCGTGACATCGTATGGCATCGAGAGCAGAGATACCTCCTACTATGCCGATGAAATTACTGAATCTGATGGCGAGATTCATTTCGATATTGTCGAGTCATCGACTGAGTCTCGCAGCCCCACCATCGTTCATTCGTTCGGGCGATATAACGCGTCAAATGCCGTCGTGGCATTTGCGGTTGGTCGGTGGCTCGGGATTCCTGAGCGCAAGATTGTTGCGGCTATAGGGAAATATCGCGGTGAGGGACTCAGGCAGAATCTGGTCGAACTCGGAGGTCAGAGGGTTCTGGTCGATTGTTACAACGCATCAGAAACGGCCATCGTGAGTACCGCAGAAGCATTACGAACGATCACTGTCGGACCTAACGGCAGGAGAATACTCGTCTTCGCGGATATTGATGACAAGCTCGGTGACGTGACGGAGGAAGTACACCGCAGGGTTGGACGCGCAATCGCTGCGATGCCAAACATTGACCTATTCGTGTGTTTCGGTGAACATGCTGGGTGGTCTGCGGAGGAAGCTCGCAAGGCTGGGGCTCATGTGTACCACACGGTAGATCGGCATTCTCTCACCGAAAAGCTCCGGGCAGAGCTCCAGCCTTCTGACGTCATTGCCTTCAAAGGTGGGCAACAGATGGCTCTTTCCATCACGATCGATTCGCTGTTCGGCAGTTCGTTTGTGCTCCTTGACGGCGACGTACTGGTAAAACGCGGAACCCAGACCCACCGGAACGGGCTCCTCTATAGACACATCCGGGAGTTCGGCACCGAGATGAGGCGAATGACTCCCGAGTTTGCGGGAAACACCGTTCACATCGAACCAGAATTGGATGGGGAACCGGTCCTTATGGTCGGTAAACTCGCTTGCTCCGGGCGGCCAATCACCTCAGTCAAGATTCCCGAGCCCGTACGGACGATCGCACAGAGTGCATTCTTCCGCTGCGCGGCCTTGACGGATGTGTCACTTCCCAGCACGCTCCAGCTTATCGGCCGTAGTGCGTTCAATGGATGTATCTCCTTGGCGGATCTAGAGGTTCCCGATGGTGTGGCTACAATCGAGCAACGGGCATTCTTCGGTTGTAGCAACCTACGCCACCTCGATCTCCCAGCCACGGTGAAGACGATCGGTGCGGACGCTTTCAAAGGCTGCGATCAGCTAGAGATCAGGTGCCCAAAAGGCTCGTGGGTGGCGGGCCACCTTGCGAAGGAATGGCCAGATCTATCGGTCACTACCTACTAACTCAACTGGCTGGACTGTTCTCACCGATCTAAAGCTCGCTGAGGGACGGCTGCTAGGGTAAGACGGTCCGCAGCTTGTAGCAAAGGGAGCATGGATCATGAACAGGTTGGCTGTGATTACGGGTGGCACCAAGGGCCTCGGCCGGGCGGTGGCTGAACGGCTGTTGGCTGAAGGTTTTGATGTCCTGTTGTCTTTCGCCACTGACCATGAGAGGGCTAGGGCAGTGGGGGCCGAACTTCGGGAAACCTTCAGTGGGTCGGAAGTGTTCACCATCCAAGCTGATGCCAGTTCGATGGACTCTGTTGATGCAATCGAGAGCTTTCTAGAATCGCACGGCAGGCGGGTGGATGTTCTGATCCTGAACGCAGGCCTGACTGCACGCGGGAGTCTTGAGGAGCTTGATATCGAGACATGGGATCGCGTCTTCAGGGCCAACGTGGATATTCCTGTCTTCACCATCCAGCGCCTACTGGACCGCTTCGCGCCAAACGCGTCGATCGTGTTCACGGGGTCTTTGATGGGCGAGCAACCACATTCTATGTCCCTTGCTTATGGAGTCTCGAAATCCGCAGTTCACGCTCTGGTGAAGAATCTGGTGAAGTTTCTGGCTCCTCGGGGCATTCGGGTCAATGCGGTAGCTCCGGGGTTTATCGATACTGAGTGGCAGTTGGCGAAGCCTGATCATGTACGAGACAGCATCAATTCCAAGATTTCGCTCGGCCGGTTCGCTACCCCTGAAGAGGTCACCGATCCGTATGCGATGCTGGTGAATAATCCCTACATTACTGGCGAGACCATCACGATTGATGGCGGCTATTCCTACCGTTGATCCCGGAAAGCTCAGTGCGTGTGCAGCGCGAGCTTGCCATGGGATGTACCGGAGTTACCAGAGGGTGAACGTCCGGTGGCGTAGTATCAAGCTGATTCTACGTTTCACACACGTAACGTTTGATAGGGAGCGACGCCATGCGCACAGTCATCACATATGGAACGTACGACATGTTCCACGAGGGGCATCGTAGGCTCCTTGAACGCGCGCGGGAGTTGGGCGATTGGCTGATCGTGGGAGTTACATCAGACTCGTATGATCTAAGCCGTGGAAAGCTAAATGTTCAACAGAGCACACTTGAACGTGTAGAGAACGTCCGCAACACGGGGTTAGCTGATCAGGTACTCATTGAGGAGTATGCCGGCCAGAAGATCCTCGACATCCAAGAGTGGGGTGTTGATGTTTTCGCAATCGGATCCGATTGGCTAGGCAAGTTCGACTATTTGAAAGATTACTGCGACGTTGTGTATCTGGACCGTACTCGCGGCGTTTCGAGTACCAAGCTACGCAATGAGAGCATGGGTATTCACCGAATCGGACTGGTTGGCGCAGGTGCCGAAGCAGAGAATCTGGTCAAGGAAGCCAGGTACGTCTCTGGGATCAGCGTAGAGGCTGTCTGGGATCCTAACGCCGAGAAGGCTGCTTCGTTCGCTTCAGACATGGAGTTGGGATGGGCTTATGAGTCGTATCCAGACCTGCTGAGCAACGTTGATGCCGTCTACATCTCCACTCCGGTGGATTCGCGACCGGACATGATCCGTCAGGCGTTGCAGGCGGATGTGCGTGTTCTGTCTGAATCGCCTCTGACGCTGTCCAAGGAAGAAACCGAGGAGCTGACAGGTCTTGCTGAGAGAAAGGATCTGGCTCTGGTGGAAGGCATACGGACGGCCTATACGCCAGGGTTCCAGAGGATGGTTGCCTATGCTCGTTCTGGTTCAATCGGGTTTATTCGGTCAGTGGAGGCAACTCTCACGCGCGTTCGAGGAACGGAACCGGTGAGTGCATCAGATGCAGGAGCGATAGCGGAACTAGCGGTGTATCCTCTTCTGACGGTGCTCAAGCTGCTCGGCGGAGAGTACACAGATGTGCGGTGTCGAATCATCGAGTCTGGAACCACGAAGAAGCACCTGTTTGCTCGGATCGATCTGGAGTATCCGCGAGCTGTGGCATCCGTGAAAGTAGGGATCGGCGTGCGTGCAGAGAACGATCTAGAAATCGCGGGTACCAGAGGATCGTTGTATGTGCCGGCACCGTGGTGGCGGACTCAGCATTATGAGACCCGTTTTGAGGACGCCAATGAGAACGAAGAGTTTTACGATCGCCTTGAAGGCGACGAGTTCCGTTATGAATTAGCGGAACTATCCTCTCGCATCCGTGGTAATGGCCGCAGCGCTTACAAGCTACGGGCAGAGGATTCTGTAAGTATCGCTGAGGTCGTTGAACTGATCAACGGAACCACGCCCATCAAAGCGTAAGTGCGGGGGCACTCTCTTACTCGCGAGATTTTGAGCGCGTCCTGACGCTACGGTGGACAATGCCACCCAAGGCGGAACAGTCGTTGGCATTGATACGGAGATCTGAAAGCGCGCTGGAACTCGTGGAAAAATAAGTAACGGCCCTGCGCCGAACTGCCAGACCATTGGTGCATTAAGCGTTTCCACAATCCTATGTATAGGAACGCTGGGTTGGCTTGCGTTCTACTCAAGTTACATTCGAGACACTCGACAAACTTGTGTGAATACGTTGCTAAGATAATTTTTGCTAGTTCTCCACGGCCTGAGAAGTTCATGGAGTTCTGCGAGCATCCATCGGCCTAGCAGTTTGAGGTCACTGCAGATGCTGCTGGGAGCCAGAGGGGTGCCATCCAACGGTGCGGTCTGTGGGGTCATCTATAAAATACACTGGGTAAGAAGTTGAGATTGATGAGTGTCAAGAGTCTGAAGCGCCGCATCGCTAAGCGGCTTCCGGTTCGGGCGAAGGTCTTTCTTGTTAACGCAAGAGCGGCTAGTTTTCTGGTGCCCGAATCGGGCTCTCGAAGGATTAAGCGGAGTACGGCCGGATCTACGCTCCATCCAAAACCATCGATGTTGGTCGATTCGTTCGATGGCTGGGCTGAGCGCGCTGAGGCATTACGGGTCGCTACAGATGCGCTTGATCGTTCACAGGTTGAATACGCTTTGATGCCCGAAAGGTACGGCACAAAGACTATCGTGCTGAAAGAGCAGGATAAGACAACTGCTATTCAAGCGCTTTACGAAGGTCTCGCAGCCGACCAAGCGTGGCTGCTGTCTCCCGTGAGAGATGGAGCTCCTCGCATCGAACGGGCGATGGCCGTTGCAAAGCCCAGCAAGAAGGATGTTGCGACTGTCCGCAAATGCCACGAGTTCCGTCTGTTCAGTCGCAAGGTATCGGCGGGCGGACAGGTTCTCGGAAAACCCACGTTCGGTGTTTTATTGTCATTCTGGCAACCAGTGTTTGAGGACGATCTTCCTCGTCCGGACGGGTATACATACAAGATTGGCACAGTCTTGGCGCCTAGCCCGAATGGTATCTGCGCCTATTTGACGCCCGAGAGTTGGCGCGACTGTCTGGCATCTTCCACCCGGTGGCCCCAGGCTGCCTCACACCCGCATATATACCAGATCACTGATCCCATCGATGTCGTTTACACATGGGTAGACGGCGACGATCCGGTATGGCAACGCCGGAAGAATGAGGCGCTCGGACATACTGATACGGCGGAACTTAACAGTACCTCGGTTAATGTGTCGCGTTACGTATCCCGCGATGAACTGATGTATTCACTTCGCTCGATCGAACTGTATGCAAACTGGGTGCGCAACATTTACATCGTGACCGACCATCAGACTCCCTCGTGGCTCGATACATCGAACCCTCGCATCAAGGTGGTAAATCACGAGGATATATTCGCTGATGCGGGTGTACTGCCTGTCTTCAATTCGCACGCTATCGAGTCTCAGCTGCATCACATTCCTGGGTTAAGTAACAAGTTCCTCTACTTGAATGACGATGTCTTCTTCGGACGCCTAGTTCAACCCGGGGATTTTTTCCACTCTGCTCGTATCGGAAAGTACTTTCCTTCAAAGGCATGCCTTGATGTTGCACCCGCCTCCTCTAGAGACCTTCCAGTTCTCTCCGCGGCAAAGAACGCCCGCCAACTAATTGCCGACGAATTCGGTGTCACGATCACCAACAAGTTCAAACACACTCCGATCGCATTGCAACGCGACGTGCTTTATGAGATGGAGGAGCTATTCTCTGAAGTGGCAGCTTCCAAGTTCCGGCATCCAAGCGATTACTCAATTGCTTCTGGCCTGTACCACTTCTATGCGTTTGCTACAGGACGTTCGGTACCGGGTTCGATTTCATATGGGTATCAGGATATCTCTAAAGAGAATCTGCCCTTGTTTTTGGCACGTGTGGTGGCACGAAACCCATACGCCGTGTTTTGTTTGAACGATACTGATTCAACGCCCGAGCAGCTCGCAAGTCTTGCATCGCAGATAACGCAGTCTATGGACCAGTGCTATCCGTTCAAGAGCTCCTTCGAAAAATAGCTCTCTGTTATGAAAGACCAATTTCCGGTGGCTGTCCGATTGGATTGTTGGCATGTGGGAGGGGCTTCGGGAAGATTATCGCCGTGGAACTGTTTGAGAGCTTCATCGTTCCTCCTATCGCCTTTGGGCACCTTAGACGTGTGAGAGGTAGGAACAAGAGAAAACAAACAATGGTCGATTAAAACTTTTGAAACCACAGGGTCTACTCATAGAGCTGATCCGAGAGACCGGGTGCTCTAGGCTGCGCAGACCTGATCGTGCACTTTGCTCTCACCACATCCTAGCATTTTCGATATACCATATCCGGTGTGGCTGGAGAACCCAATGCCTGTGGATCATAATGGAATGTCCTGATGAGGTCACCAATTAGAATTGATTGGAAATACGTGAATCAAGAAGAAGAATACTTGTTTGCAGTAAGTGTCATCGTTGCTGCCTACAACTCCGAGCAGTGGGTTGGTGTCGCGATGGATTCGTTACTACATCAGAGTATTGGATTAGAAAGTCTGCAGATCATCATTGTTGACGATGGTTCGACAGACTCCACGGGACGCATCGCGGATGAGTATGCAGAGCGATACCCAACGAACATAATGGTGATCCATCAGGAAAATCAGGGAGTGGGCGCGGCTCGTAACGCCGGGATCAGTGCTGCCAAGGGGAGATATGTCGGTTTTCTAGACTCAGATGACTATCTGGCTCTAGATGCAGTAGAGAGTGTGTGCAACTTTTTTGAAGTGCACGATCTCGAATGCGATCTAGTGGCGATTCCCATTGAATTGTTCGGAACTCGGACCGGGCCGCACTGGAACAATCGACAGCGCTTTCGGAAGTCTCGAGTCATCGATGTTACGGACCAATGGAATACTCAGCATCTACATGCTGGAGGTACATTCGTAAAATCGGACGTTCTCAAGTCTGAGTCGATTGCTTTTGATCCTAGGCTCTTTATTAGTGAAGATTTGACCCTGATCAATCAGATCATTCTGCGAACTCTGCGGTATGGAGTTGTATCTAATACGACGTACTACTACCGGCGGCACGAAGCGGGTGGGTCGCTTGTGTCCAGTGCTAACTTGAACGACGAATACTATACGGGTGTTCCGCGTTGGAGCTACCAGCACCTCATCCATGAGAGCCTTGCGAGTTATGGGCATGTTCCTCGATACATCCAGTCAGTGATCGCCTATGACCTTTCCTGGCGTTTTAGGGATGCACACTTTGCGGTCCTTTCCGATTCCATCCAGGCTGAATACCTTGAGATTCTTCAAGAGATCCTTAAATACGTTGATGATCAAGTGATCCTCGCACAGAAGATCGCTATAGAAGAAAGACTTCAGATCTTGGGATTCAAGCATCAGACTTCTATTCTTCAAGCTGCTGAGAATAGGCAAGATGTCTATTATTTCAATCAGATACCGATCTATCGTTATAAACGCCAGATTCGCAACATGCATAGGGCACCCTCCTGCCACATCACTGCATTCTCCTGGGACGGTCGGGACGTTCAGTTGAGCGGTGTGTATAAGTGTATGAGCTTTCGTGGCGTGACCTTTGGCTTCGTGAGCGGCGGAAAGTTTATACCTGCAGAGGTGGATTCCCGGGCACCACTAGTCCGAGAAATGTTGGGAGTTAAGGTAGCGACGGGGCAAAGGTTTCAGCTAAGGGTTTCTTTGGGACAGGGGGAAAGTATCACACCCGCAGTTCGCGTTAGGAATGGAGCGCAGTCTAATATCTACCGGATTGGTCTCAGTATGGGGCGCTATACGCGGTTTGCGGGTGATTCAGCTTTAGGGTATTACCGACGTGACAAAGGTTCTATCTTTAGACAGGTCGGTAAGAGCAAGATTATCCATGAAGAACTGAGCTTTTTTGGAATCATGCGCCGTGAGCTGGGCTTTATGAAACGGGCACGCTCTCACGGAGCTTCATGGAAGGTACTGGGACTTCGGCAACTGGCCACAGCACGGCGTGCACTCCCGCACCGGGAAACATGGCTACTGGGGGACCGCAAGTTAGAGGCAGGCGATAATGCCGAGGCTTTGTTTAGATATGCCCGGCGATCCACAAGGAATGATGGTGTCAATGCAGTTTTCTGGTTGAGTCCTCAGTCATCCGATTATCGCACTCTCAAGAAAGTCGGCCGTGTCGTCAAACCGAATTCTCTTCGGTTCAAACTCACCTATCTGCGATCAACGTGGTTTGCATCATCGGCTGCAGACGAGTTTGTCCTCAACCCTTTTGGATCTGATCTCCGCTTTGTTAACGATATGCGACCTGCGTATCAGGGATTCTTACAGCACGGAATAACGAAAGACGATCAGAGCCAATGGCTCAACAAGTGGTCGAAGGGTTTCGATCTTTTTGTGACGTCCGCTGAACGGGAGCGCCTCTCAATTCTATCGGATTCTTATGGCTATGATCCAAACGAGGTTGTATTGACCGGCATGCCGAGATTCGATCTCCTTGAGAGTTCTCCTGAAGGTAGGCTGCTAATCGCCCCCACGTGGCGACGGCAACTCGTAGGGGAACTGGACCCTGAGACAGGACGAAATCTTCCGTTGGAAGCGTTCTCAGACAGCGAGTACTTCAAGTTCTGGCAAGCCGTAATCTCGGATAGCCGTCTTAACGCGGTATTGGCTAAGAACGGTATGCGGGGCACCTTCGCATTGCACCCATCCCACGCTGAAGAGGTGGGCAAATTCGTGCCTGGACCGGCATTTGACATCTCTCCATACCCGCACAACTACAGAGATCTCTTCAGGACATCGGACGTTCTTGCAACTGACTACTCGAGCGTCGCGTTCGACTTCGCTTACCTGCGAAAGCCGATAGTTTACATTCAGACGGACCGCGAGAGCTTCTTCGCTAGTCACCTCTATAATCAAGGGTATTTCTCGTACGATGATGACGGGTTCGGTCCGGTTACTTCAACGTACGATGAAACGATTGATCGACTGATCGAAGCGATTGGCTTTGAGGGGCTCGCCGGACCCTACGCAGAACGAGTTGAGCATTTCTTTGCGTTCTCGGACCACTCGAACTCGGAACGTGTCTACACTGAAATGATAGATCGTGCCAAGAATGTACAAGTGCGAACGAACCGATGAAATGTTTGCTTGGGAGCCGATGACGGTGCACCGTATGTCGGGAGTGTTCTCGAAGTGATGAAGTTCGAGATATGTCTTCGACCTGCTCATATTCCGTGCAGCGGGTGGTTCTCTTGTTGGCGCCGGGAATCGTTGGCTTGGGAGTGGCGAACTGTAGTAGTGGCTGCAACATTTGAAGAAGCCATGAATTCGTCGGAAAGGGGCTCTAGCATCCACTCCCGATGAGGTCATATCACGCCCGACAGGAATGGATTCTGGTCGGTTTTCGAAGTGGCCCTTTTGCCGCGTGCCCCATATAAATGGCCAGTTGATAGGATAAACTTTTCCTGACTCTCCCCGTTCAGAGCGGTTCGTGGGACTGCGAGAGCTAACATAACCAGAAATACTTCAAGGAGAACTGGTGGCCGTTTCAGATCCTAAAGTAAGCATCATCATCGCGACGTATCAGTCAGGGGAAGGCTTACGAAGGGTGATTGATTCACTTGACGCTCAGACTCTGCCCCAAGAAGAGTTCGAGGTTATCTTCGTTGATGATGGATCCCCTGATGATACATTTGAGAAGCTACAGCTGCTCGAATCAAACCGGAACAACGTCCGAGCGTTCCGGATCGACAATTCGGGTTGGCCGAGTAAGCCGCGGAACATCGGGATCGACAATGCACGAGGTGAATACCTCATGTTTATGGATCACGACGATTCGCTGTTCCCTGATGGACTGCGCCGCGCCTATGAGTACGCCGTCGAGACTGGGGCTGATCTTCTGAGCCCTAAGGAATCGAAGACGAATGACAAATGGTGGGGAATGTCGAGCCTCAGGCGCGGCAACTTGCCGAATATCCTCTGTGGTGACGGGATTCAACACTTATTGCCGTTGGTGCCGCATAAGCTATACCGCCGTACGATGATGCTGGAACATGGGATTAGATTCCCTGAAGGGTCTCGTGTTCTGTGGGAGGACCAGTTCATCAACGTGGATGCATACCGCCACTCCGAGGTAGTCGCGGTCATGGCCGATACACCGGTGTACTTGTGGCATGCGAGCGATACCAATAGTTCTCACACCTTCGATCCCGCACGCGACGATTTCTGGGATCGACTTGATGATCTGATGTCTCATATAGATAAGGCGCTCTGTGGGTCCAAGTATCGTGAGGCGCGCCTTACCTTGCTAGAGATGCACTTGAGAGTCCGCGTCATCGACCGCATGGTGCGTTTACTGGTTCGGGATGATTCGGGACGTGGAGAGGTGGCACTGCAGCGAGCACGGAAGCTCATGCGTCGCTTCGGATCTCGCGAGGTAGTAGCCGCGCTTCCACGCAAGCATCAGATCCAAGCACGTTTTCTTCGAAAGGGGCATGGGGATCTGCTCAAGGGTTTTCATGCGCAAGACTTGGCGGCTGAGATCACCGTAAGAATAGTATCCATGAAATGGGTCCAAGGCGCACTCGAGTTGGAGGCGGAGACAGTTTTTGGGCCGGCGAGTTCGGATCACCCGATCTTGCGTACTACTGGTGACCGCACTCTGCTTGCGCCGCCCGCAGATATCGCGGCCAAGATACCCAATCGACTGTTGGACGTAACTGACGAGGTATCTAGTATGTCCACAGAGTTTATTGTGCGAAGCCGGAAGGGTCATGTGACTTGGGCGATCCCTTCCAAAGTCGTTAGTTCGGAGTTTTTCTCGAGCAAGAAAGGACTTTCGCTTCGGGTTCAGTCGAAGCTGTCACTTGACATTATGACGGGAGCGGTAGGGCATCCCATCGAAGAGAATATCTGGGATCTTTTCGTGGAAATTGATTGGCTTGGGATGATGAGGTTGAAGCCTGTCCACTACAAGGGAAAGCCTAAGCCCGGCCTCGTTGATGGCCGGCAAGTGATTCCGTACAAAAACAACTCGGGCGCCCTATCGATTGATTTGGCCGGACGGTTGCGTACATTGGCGAGTGACGCGGAACCAGTGGCAGGACACGCTGGAATCAGCTCCTCATTCCAGGTTCCGCTAAAGAACCTCGCCATCGTGGGTGAAGCGCGTTATGCAGCGGATGACCTACGCGCTGTGAGCGAGATCGTTCCAGAAGCGAAGGAAGCAAAGTTGGATTCTGACACGGTTGAACGCGTGGGACTGGACTTGCAGGCTGAAATTGGCAATGCCACTGAGGGTCCAGCCCTAACGGGGCAACTAAACGCCGGGCCAGGAAGCTACCGAATCTACGCCCGGCGGGAGAACGGCTTTCAACGCACACGACACTCGCTTGTTATTGATAGTGACGCCCAGATCGAATGGCACGTTGACAGCTAGGGCCATTACATTAGTGGCCGCATGATTCTTGCGCCAGCTGGAAGTAGTGGTGCCCTCGAAGCAATGAACTTCGAGAACACTCTGCGCCCTGACTCCCGGCCAATTCACGGCGAGAAATCTCGGGTGACCTATGCGTAAGAGCTTCTTCAGCTTCGAGAAGGTTCCTAGACAGGTGATTCCGGATCTTAGATGCGGTATTCTCTTTGTCAAGAGAACTTGAGATCTCAAGAATCGAGTAGTTATATGAATCTGGCAAAGTTGTCGAGAAATGGGCAAATCACCGTGCCTGCAGAAGTGCGTCAAAAGTTACACGTTGCGCCCGGTGACAAGCTACTGTTTGTGGAGAGATCCGACGGAGAAGTTGTCGTATCCAAAGCGACATTATCTGCGTTAGGTGCTGCTCAGGAGTCTTTCGCTGGCGCAGCTGATGATTTTGGCGTACGTGATCAGGAAGATGTACAGAAGCTGATTGATGAGGTCCGCGGACAGCGTCACGCTTCATGATGCGCGTATTGGTTGACACTAACGTCATTATTTCGGCGTTGCTTTTTCCTACCTCCGCACCCAGTGAAGTTCTGGATCGGGTACTCAGCACCCATCGACTTGTGTTGACCCAATGGATCATTGATGAGCTCTTTGAGGTTGTCTCTCGTAAGCGTTCCGATCTATTGCCTGCGCTCGATTCGTTCTTGACTCGTATCAACTATGAGATGGCAGGACCGGTGCCGTACAGCAGGTCCAGCGTGACAATTGCTGATGAAAAGGATCAACCTATCCTTGATGCCGCACTAGACGCGGAGGTAGATGTAATTGTCACTGGAGACAAGCACTTCTTGGTGCTCGATCTACCACAGATGAGAATTGTAACGCCACGCGGATTCTTGAATCTCGATACGGCGTAACCGGTTCTCTTTTTGAGTGAAATTCTGTGGAGGGGCGGCGCAGCTTTCAACCCGCAGGGCCGCCCCGCTGGGTTTTCGCGGTGGTGTTGTTGTGCCGGGAATCCTTGAGCCGCACGCCCATGGGACCCGGCCGGGGGGGTGCTTCCACAGCGCCGGAGAGGGAGTTGCGGCGGTACATGACGTTGTCCTTGCCGCCGAGCAGGCGGGCCGGGACCACGTCCGGTTCCTGAATGTAGCCTTCCTTGCCGGGGGATACACCGCCCGAGGGCAGGAGTGTTACCTTGGTGCCGGCCGTGACGTACAGGCCCGATTCGACCATGCAATCGTCACCCACGGGGATGCCTAGCCCGGCGTTTGCGCCCAGCAGGGAGCGCTTGCCCACGCGTACGCGCTGGCTGCCGCCACCTGAGAGGGTGCCCATGGTGGAGGCACCGCCGCCGATATCCGCACCATCATCCACCACAACACCCTGAGAGACGCGGCCTTCGATCATGGCGCGGCCGAGTGACCCGGCGTTGTAATTGACGAATCCCGCATGCATCACCGTGGTGCCTTCGGACAGGTAGGCACCAAGGCGCACATTGTTGCCGTCCGCAATGCGAACGCCGGAAGGAATCACGTAATCGACCATGCGTGGGAACTTATCCACGGACAGAATGCGGACCGGGTTGTTGGTGAGGGAGCGAACGCGCATGCGAGTCTCCTCGAAATCTTCGAGGAAGCACGGGCCCTTGCTGGTCCATGCCACGTTCTCCAGTACGGAGAAGATGCCATCCAAATTGATCTCATTAGGCTTGACGAACCGCCATGAGAGCAGGTGCAGCCGCAGGTAGGCCGAGGCCGCGCTATCGGGTTCATCGTCAAGGTTGATCACCGTTTGGACGATTCGAAGGTGTACGCGGCGCAGATCATCATCGCGTTCCAGAGATTTCAGCACGGGATCGGGCTGAGCGCCATCATCAGGCAGTCCAAGGCGAGGGTGTGGGTACCACACGTCAAGGATCTTTCCGTCAGGGCGCGAAGTTGCGAGGCCGAAGCCCCACGCAGTGTTATCCGACATGGCACCTAGCTTACCCACAGCCGTATTTCTTGCAGATGACGCACCCATTGCGTGAGAGAACACTCTCTCCGCATCAAGGTTCAATTGGTCAGGATTCAGTCAGCTTCTAGGACTAAAGCCCTGACCTGCGGCCATGATTTAGCAAAGGAGGGGTGTAGGTTTTCCGGCAGATCGTCCACGCCAATCCACCGAAGCTCGATGGATTCTGCATCGGGCGTGGGTACAACGCCGTCCGCGCACCGGGCCACATACGTGGTGTACGCCCAATCCCCATGGTCCACGGTGTGCTTGGCTACCACTTCAACATCGGTGATTCCCGTTTCTTCGGAGAACTCGCGCCTACCCCCGGCAAGCGGGTCCTCGTACCATTCGATGGCACCGCCGGGGATTGACCACGTTCCGCCCCCATGCGACCACTGCGAGCGCAGCTGCATGAGCACCTCGCGCCGGCCCTCGTGATCGCGGAAGGCGCACACCCCGGCAGCTCCTGCCAGCCCCCAGTGCCTGCGCCCACACGAGCACAGGATGAAGCCGTCAGCGCCGTGGCGCGGAGTGAAGGGCCGGGTGCGGGAGAGATACTCGCGCCCCAGTTCGCTCTCCGGCCCGCCCGCAGGCGCAGCCTCGGTCCACAGTTGAGTGATGGACAGCCCGCGGCACGCCAGCATCTCCCGCAGGCGCGGCAGGCTCAGGCCCACCACCCCGTGGTAATCGCCCTCCACCTCAGTGATGAACGGCCCGCCCAGCCCGTCCACGGTGAAGGACCCGGCCACCCACAGCGGTTCGGTGGAGGCGATGTAAGCATCGATCTCTGCTTCGCTCATCGGAGCCACATGCACCGTGGCGTGGGACAGTGCGCTCACGCCTTCGCCAGAGGTTCCCTGTAGGAGGCAGTGCCCAGTATGGAGAACACCGGAATGCCCGGCCATGGCCGTCAGCCTCTCTTTAGCCACCTCGGGTGTGTGGGGTTTGCCGAACACCTGCCCGTCAAACTCGAACATCGAATCGCAGCCCAAGATCAGGTCCGGGCGTCCCGAGTTCAACGTGGTTGTGGCGGGGGACGGTGTGGGGGAGGCCGCCGTCGTCGTCAAAAAATCCGCACCCGGCTCCGCCTCCATCGAACGCAACTCGCCCAGTACGGCGCGTGCCTTCGCCGTAGCAAGAGCCAACACCTGCTGGCTGGGCCCTCCACGAACCTCGGCCAAGACGGCCGGCTCATCCACATGCGATACGCGAACGGACGGTTCGATCCCAGCGGCTTCAAGCGTGGCGAGGCGTGCCGGCGATTTGCTGGCGAGCATGAGGGAGAGGTGTTTCAACGCAGCGCCTCGCCCAACACGTCCAAGCCCAGCCCGCCCAGGCTCAGCGCCTTCATATGCCACGCCTTGAGATCGAATTCTTCCCCGGCGGATTCGGCGCTGGCGCGGGCCTCTTCGCGCAACTCGTTCCAGATGCGCTGGCCGATCTTGTAGGACGGGGCCTGCCCGGGCCAGCCCAGATACCGGTCAAGTTCGAAGGAAAGGAAAGATTCTTCCATCGCCACGTTTTCGCGCAGGAACGCCCACGCGGAATCGTGATCCCACGGGCCATCGCCGTATTCGCCAGCATCCTTGCCCAGATGGACGCCCAGATCCACGACCACGCGGGCGGCGCGCAGGCGCATCGAATCGAGCACGCCCATGCGATCGCCCGGATCCTCGTGGAAGCCCAATTCGGCCATGAGCTGTTCGGCGTACAGCGCCCAGCCCTCGCCGTGCCCGGAGGTCCAGCAGCAGTGGCGGCGCCACAGGTTGAGTTCATCGCGCAGGTAGGTGGCTAAGCCCAGCTGGAGGTGATGGCCGGGAACGCCCTCGTGGAACACGGTGGTCTTCTCCTGCCACGTCACGAAATCGGTGACGCCCGTGGGGACGGACCACCACATGCGGCCAGGGCGGGAGAAATCATCCGTGGGGTTCGTGTAGTAGATGCCGCCCGTGCCATCTTCGAGCACCATGCATTCCATGACCTTCATGGCGTCCGGAACATCGAAGTAGGTGCCGGAGATTGCCTCCATCGCTCCGTCTGCGGTGCGCTGCATCCACGCCCGGAGCTCATCTGTGGAGTGGAGCTGGCGGGCCGGATCGTTGTTCAGGCGGTTCATTGCTTCGGCCACGCTCACGGCGGGGCCGTACAGCTGTTCGGCGATCTGTTCCTGCTCCGCAATGATGGCGGCCAGTTCGGCCTTGCCCCATTCGTAGGTTTCGTCCAGATCCACGGTGGCGCCGAGGAAATCGCGCGAGAAGCGGGCGTAGCGCTCGCGGCCTACGCCGTCCGTTTCCGTGGCACTCGGGGCGATCCTCTCCCGGAGGAACGTGGCTAATTCGCCGAAGCCCGTGCGCGCAACGGCGGCGGCTGCTTCAAGTTCCTCCGCCATTTCTGGGTAGGATTCGCCGCCGGTGGTGGCGAGCTTCGAAAAGTTGGAGGTATCTGCATCCGCCTGATCATCACACTGCTCGGCGCAACGCGCCACTTGGCGGGCCGGGAAGGCGGGGCCGTTGGCGAGGCGGGCGAAGAGTGATTCCTTGTAGCCGGCGAGGGCCTGCTCCACGGCACGCAGGCGGCGGGCGATGGTGTTCCAATCCTCGGCAGTATCGGTGGGCATGAGATCGAAGATGTCACGGATCTCGGTGAGCGGGCAGTGAATCACGTTGAGGCGGCCGGTGAGTTCGCCGGCGTTGGCGAGGTCCAGTTCGGCTGTGAGGCGTTCGCGCAGGGCCGCCGCGCTCACTTCGTCGCGGGCGTTTTCGGGGGCGGGGGAGAAGCGAGAAAGCTTGGCCAGCGTGTCTTCCATCAGGGCCTTGTAGGCGGCTACGCCAGCCGGCGAATAGTCCTGGAACGTGCCCTGATCCGCACCCTCCAGTCCCACTGACGTTGCGAGATCGGGGAACATGTTCAACAGTGCGTGGAAGTATGAGTTGGAGAGCTCATCGATTTCAGTGGTCATTGGTCTAGCTTACATTTGGGGGCCGGGCGTGGGGTTGTGAGAGACGTTGCAGGGGCGGCGTGAGTGTTGGTCCTATTCCCAGAGTGTCGATTTTTGCCGGGATTCGTTGGGCGGGTGGCGGGTGGCGGTGTAGCATCTTGAGCTTGGTAGATGACGGGACGTGTGTGACGGAGTACACTGGCGTGTGATCCACTACACAGTTCAGTTTTCTCTGGAGGATGAGGCGTGCCAATAACCACGGGCGATACCGCCGCAAGCGGTGAAAATGTCCCTTCAACGGTTGAGCGGTACGTCAATCGACTCCTTGGCGGCCCAGAACGCTACACCCTCACGGAAGCCGCCGATTTGGCTGGAATGGGGAAGGATTACGCCCGGAGATTCTGGCTATCGATGGGTTTTCCCACGATTGCCGACGAGGAGAACGATAGGGTTTTTACCGACGACGACGTCGCGGCCATGACCAGGCACCAGCACATCTTGGACGATAGCCTGCTTGCTCCTGACTCCCTCAACTCCCTGATTCGGGCCGAATCACACATGTCCGATCGCCTTGTTCTGTGGCAGCACGAATCGCTCGTGGAGCATGCCGAACGAGTGTTGGGGTTGGACTCCATCACCGCCCGGTACTGGGTGCTGGATCATTTCGAGGATTTCCATTCCTTCATGCAGGATCAGATGCAGTATTCGTGGCAGCGGCATCTGGCATCGCTTCTGCGGCGCTCGGAGACCGAAGTGACGGAGATGGATCGGCGGCGCGATTCCGGAGAGCAACTTCAGCGGGCCGTGGGCTTCGTTGACATGGTGGCCTTCACCAACCGATCAAATGAGATCGGGAGCGCCGAACTTGTGGACCTGATCGAAGTGTTCGAGCACACCTGCCGTGACGTCATCTCCGCCAACGGTGCGCGCGTGGTGAAAACCATCGGGGACGCCTTCCTGTTCATCGCTGACGATCTGGTGACCGGTGCGGATACCGCTACCGAGATTGTGGAGCGGCTACGCGGCCAGCCCGGCATGCTTCCCGTGCGTGCTTCCATGGTGTGGGGTGGCGTTGTGTCCAGATTTGGTGATGTTTTTGGGCCGACAGTCAATCTTGCCTCGCGGCTGGTTGATATTTCTGCAAGCGGTTCCGTGGTGACCGATAAGCGGACGGCGCAGATTTTGCGGCAACTCAAGTTGGGGCGCTACACGCTGGTTCCCGCCGGTTCGCCTGATCTCAAGGGACTTGGGAAGATTGAGGCCGTTGAGCTGCGTCGGATGGCTACCCGGTAGGTGGTCTAGTGAGCAAAATGTTGAGACTTGGGTAAATGTCTCGACGAATGCTTGACTATTGGCCTACGATTCAAGTGTGACCAATCTACTGCTTGTTGAAGACGATACAGCTATCTCCGGACCCCTCGTACGTGCCCTATCGCGCGAGGGCTACACCGTCACGTTGGCTGAACTTGGCCGCGATGCCCTCACCACGATGGAGCGCGGGACTGACTTTGTGATCCTTGATCTTGGGCTGCCCGATATGGATGGGCTGGACGTTGCGCGTCAAGCGCGTTCGCGTGGCCTCACGTTCCCGATTCTGATCCTGACGGCGCGCACCGAAGAAGTAGATATGGTTGTTGGCTTAGATGCCGGTGCTGACGATTACGTGACCAAGCCGTTCCGCTTGGCAGAACTCATGGCCCGTGTGCGTGCACTCCTGCGCCGTGCGGAACCTACCGAGGCCGCTGATCTCATCACCGAACAGAACATCACTGTGGATCGCGCGGCTCACCGCGCGTTCATCGATAACACGGAGCTTCAGCTGACGGGTAAAGAATTCGATCTTCTCACCATCCTCATTTCTCACGCGGGTAACGTTGTTTCGCGCGACGAACTGATGCAGGAAGTGTGGTCGATGAACAATGACGATTCCACCAAGAAGCTGGACATGCATATCTCGTGGCTCCGCCGGAAGCTGGGCGAAGATGTGTCTCACCCGCGTTACATCTCCACTGTTCGCGGCATGGGATTCCGGTTCGAAAAGGGGTAATGCCTAGTGCGCAGGCGCGCCATTAGGATGACAACCATTGCCGTCCTTGTTGCCGTTCTTCTTCTGGGAATCCCGGGAGTGACTCTCGGTGTCACGCTCATCTGGCGCAACGCTATCGGGTCTGTCGAATCCCGCGCCTCTGAGATCTCCACCTTTGTGGAGCAGCGTTTTGAAGAGGGAAACATGGTTTCCCAAGTGTACTTAGAGCGCTATGGCGATGAGGACGGGCTGTTTCCCGCCCGCATCGTGCTTGAGAGCGAGGCAGGTGAACTGGCGGCGGGACAGCGGCCTGGCGGGAGCAGGACCATCAGCCACACCGTGGAATCACCCAATGCGACGGTTCGCGTGGAGGTTTCCCGCGATGACGTGGTGCTGATGATGACCCTGGCCGGAGGCGTGGGGGTGGCTGTCATCCTTGTGGCCTTTGGCGCCGGCGTGATGGTGGCGCTCAACCAGTCGCGAAAGCTCTCCGCGCCTCTCATCTACCTAGCTGCGGCGGCCGAACAGGTGGGCTCCGGCCAAACCCGGCCGCAGATGGAGAAAACAGGGATCGAGGAAATCGATCTTGTGTACGAGGAGCTTGTGCGCACTGCCGATCGTATGGCCGGGCGCATATCGGCCGAACGCCAATTCTCCGCAGACGCATCCCACCAGCTGCGTACCCCGCTGGCGGCCCTTTCCATGCGGATCGAAGAGATCCAGTTTCTCACCGATGATCCCGAGGTGAGCGAGGAAGCCGGACGCTGCCTAGAACAGGTGGAGCGCTTGGCGGGCGTGGTGGAGGATCTGCTGACCGTGTCACGATCCGATAGCGCCGGAAACACTGAGGCGGTGCCGCTTGGGCCTCTGTTTGAGCAGCAGCGTGAGGAGTGGGAGCGCAGCTTCCAAAGTGCCGGGCGTCTACTCTCCTTCGAGGATGAATCCGAGGTTGCTGTCCTCACGCATCCTGGGTCTCTGGCGCAGATTGTTGCCACGTTGATCGAGAACTCCTTGCGCTACGGGGAGGGAGCCACCAGTGTTCGCGCCTCTAAGTCCGGGCGCGGTGTGGTGATCCACGTGGCCGATGAAGGACAGGGAGTTGCTCCCGAGAACGTTGATTCGATCTTCACCAAGGGATTCTCCACCGGAGGCTCAACGGGAATCGGGCTGCCGCTGGCGAAGAATCTGGCCGAGGCCGATGGCGGGCGGCTCGAACTCACTCAGGCAAGTCCGCCCATCTTCACTCTTGCGCTCAACGCCGTGCCACAGGCACTCAATCCCAGCCGGATCTTGCCTGCGGGCTCGATCATCAGCGTGGGTGCGCGGCGCAAGCGGCGCTAGAGGGCACGCATCGGCGGGGTTCCAGTCACGTGCGATGACACAGGGCCGTGAGGCGGATCGTTTTAGCCGCTCCAGCTCGTAATACGGGAGTAGGTCCGGATATTTCCGAGCTGCTGCTGTATGCCGATCTAAAACTGCGAATCAAGCGCTACTGGGCATTGTTGTTCCTCGTACCAGCGTACGGCCGCATCGAACTCGGCGGCGGCTTCGGGATGCTCTCGCTGGGGCACAGTCGTGTGGTGAGGGAGGCACGCAACTGAGCGTAGTGCTCGTCGGCTTCCACCAGCTCGACGGATCCAGCACGCACCTCGGCAGTCGTAGGCCGGGTGCTTGCCGGCGCTACTATTGACTTATGGATTTCGATGGCCAGAGGGGCGGCACCGCTCTTATCACGGGCGGCAACAGCGGAATCGGCCTAGAGATTGCACGGAAGCTGGCACTTGCCGGGTGCTCATTGATGTTGCCTGTGCGAAACCGCGAGCGCGGTGAGAAGGCTGCGAGAGTAATTCGCGCCTCTGCGCCCGAGGCCCATATCCACGTGCTGGACATGGATTTAGCTGACCTCGCGTCCGTCAACCGGCTCGCAGCGCAGCTCGTGGAGCAAAGAGAAGCCATCAATCTGTGCATCCTCAACGCAGGCTCCGTCATGCTGGCTGATGGTGGCCGCCGCGAGACCAAAGACGGATTTGAGCTCACGTTCCAAACCAACTATCTGGGGCATTTCGCCTTGGTTCAGGGGCTGCTTCCGTGCCTGCGCAGCGGGGCCGCCAGAGTGGTCCCGCAGATCAGCTTGGCTACGCGCAACGGCGCTATCAATTGGGAGGATCTCCAAGCTAAACGGGAGTATCACTCGTTCACTGCCTATCGGCAATCGAAGGTGGCCCTCGGCCTGTTTGGTATGGAGCTGGACAGGCGCAGCCGCGAAGAATGTTGGGGCGTCACGGTCCAGCTGTGTCACCCCGGGGTAGTTCCGGGATCGGGTATTGCCCCACGCCTGCGAGCCATGTTCCCACAGCCCATCGTGCACTGGGCAGAACGGCATCTGGGGAACCCTCCCCGCACGGCGGCCGAGCCAGCGCTTGCTGCCTCCGTTGCAGAATCAGACGGAGCGCCAGCAATGTTCGCACCGAAGAACTGGGGCGGGATCGCGGGGGCGCCACGTGCGACGGAGCCGTTCGATGTTCTTGACGATCCTGCCGCGGCCGTGCGTCTGTGGACGGAATCTGAACGGTTGTTGGAGGGGCACGGGCAGCGTTGACAGCGCCCTATGGTCCGAGTAGTGCGAACGGCACGACGGCAACACCGTCCTTTCGGCGGTATGCCGTGCGGCCCGTCGTTACGATCACTCGGTCAATGATCTGCTCACCGAGGTGATCGCGCAACCAGTTCAGATGGCGGACGTCGCGGGCATCCACGGCGGCGAGTTTCACTTCGATCGCGATTGCTCGCCTAACTACACAAATTTGGGAGACTTGTAACTTGTCATCGGAAGGCTAGGAAAACACCACGTGATGCTCGCGGGGCTGCCGACAGGGGCGGTACAGAGCCGGATATTGCCGCGGTACAGGTGGCCGTCCGTAGGTGCCTCGCTGTAGTTTGCTCGCTACAGCTCCGTATGTGGTGTAAGCCAGCTCTATATGCACGGCTCCTACAGCATGCGGAAGTGAACACCCCATCAGCTGCTGACGCCGAAGCCTCACCCCCGCCACAGCTCCGTATCTGGTGTAAGCCACCCCTATACGCATGGCTCCTACAGCATACGGAAGTGAAACCGCCGAATTCAGAAACCACCTCCTACACCCCAACTATGAAGAGCCCCGAAACCCTGAAACGTGGCAACAGCTCGGCCGCGGATTGCGGGGTGGGTTGGTTGGAGGCCGCCGTCGTCAAAAGACTCAGCGAGTGGGCCCCGGAACCTCCGGCCGCTTCGGCGAAAACACCACAAAGCGATACATCACGTACCTGAACGCGGTCCCGAGCGCCAAGCCCACAACGTTCGCGGAGATGTTATCGGCGAACTGGCTGCGCAGGCTCAGGCCGTAGCGGGACACGGCCAGGCAGGCCAAGGCGATGAGCATCCCGCCGATGTTCACCAGAACGAACATGACGAATTCGCGCCCGCGCCCATACGTCCCCATGTTGCGGAACGTCCATGCGCGGTTCACCGTCCACGAAAACACGACGGACACGGACACGGAGATCACCTTCGCCACCATCGAGGCATCCCCGGGCAGATGAATCACGCCGGAGTGGGCCAAAATGTTGAACAGACCAACATCCACAATGTACGAACCCAGCCCCACGGTACAAAACCGCAGAAACTCCACGAACCATTCGCGGAAGGACTGGCCTTTCAAGAGGCGCTGGATGAGATTGCGAGACGTTGGCACCCGATTAGTCTAACGGTGGGTAGGCTGAGAATATGACTGCTAAGGCTCATGTTCAGCGTGTCGTTGGTACCGGGGCGGAATCGGCCGCACCCAGAGTAGGCGTGGTAGGAGGCGGCCAGCTTGCACGAATGTTGCAGGAGGCTGCGATCCCGTTGGGGATCCAGCTGCACGCGCTGGTTGAGGCGGCCGACGGGGCGTCCGGCCAAGTAATTCCGCACTCGCAGGTCGGGGATGCTGATGATCAGGCCGCCGTGTGCGCCGTGGCCGACAATGCGGACGTCCTCACCGTGGAGCACGAACACGTGCCCGATGCGATCTTGGAGGCTGCGGGGGAGTTCGCGCCCGTTCGGCCCGGCGCCCACGCTTTGGTCTACGCGCAGGACAAGCTCCTCATGCGCGAGAAGATGGAGGAGCTGGGCATCCCGGTTCCGCGCT
Organism: Ancrocorticia sp.; assembly: GCF_052089425.1. Classification (NCBI taxonomy): domain Bacteria; kingdom Bacillati; phylum Actinomycetota; class Actinomycetes; order Actinomycetales; family Actinomycetaceae; genus Ancrocorticia; species Ancrocorticia sp. The sequence goes on from NZ_JBQCZW010000002.1 coordinate 99,111, forward strand.
GGTGGCGGGTTCGCTCCGAGCAGGAGATCGATGCCGCACTTGATGAGCTTGGTGGGCGCGCCATCCTGAAGACCCCGCGCGATGGCTATGACGGCAAGGGTGTTCGCGTGGTGAGCGCCGGGAGCCAGGGGCGCGATTGGCTTGAGGGCGGGGGTCCACTTCTGTTGGAAGAGGCCGTCGATTTCGAATTCGAGGTGGCCGCTGTGCTGGCGCGCCGCCCCTCGGGGGATGTGGCCTGCTGGCCCGTTGTACGCACCGTCCAGCAGGAGGGCGCGTGCTTCGAGGTTGTGGCGCCCGCCCCCGGGATCGATGCCGATCTTCAGGCACGTATCCAAGAGATCGCCGAGCGGATTGCCGGGGAATTGGACGTTGTGGGGATTCTGGCCGTTGAGCTGTTTGTTGCACGGAGTGGGGGAGAAGCCGGGATGAGGGACGACGACGGTGACCTCCCTCACAGCGTGCCCAGGCCGCTAGTACCGTACGTCAACGAGCTCGCGATGCGCCCGCACAATTCAGGGCACTGGACGATCGAAGGCGCCGATACCAGCCAGTTTGAACAGCACCTGCGGGCCGTGCTCGATCTGCCGCTGGGGAGCCCTGCGCCGGTGCGGCCGTGGAGTGTGATGGTGAACGTTCTGGGGAGCGCACTCGATGACCCGCGCGAGGCCTATCCCACCGTGATGGCCCGCTACCCACGCGCGAAGATCCACATGTACGGCAAAGAGGTTAAGCCCCGCAGGAAGATCGGTCACGTGACCGTGGTGGGCGATGATCTGGACGAGGCGTTGCAGCAGGCGCACGGGGCTGCGGCGATGCTGCGCGGGGAAGCACCCGGGGGACTATCGGGCGAGGTGCGTGTAGAAGTGTTGGACGAGGAACGAAGCGACGAACGAGGAGAAGCATGATGGCAACTGTTGGAATCGTTATGGGCTCGGATTCGGACTGGCCGGTCATGAAGGCCGCCGGTGACGCTCTGGATGAATTCGGGATCAGCTATGAGGCCGATGTTGTGTCCGCCCACCGCATGCCCGATGAAATGATCGCCTATGGGCGCGAGGCCGCGGGGCGTGGCATCCGGGTGATCATTGCCGGGGCCGGGGGTGCCGCGCATCTGCCCGGGATGTTGGCCGCCGTGACTCCGCTTCCAGTGATCGGGGTGCCGGTTCCACTCAAGTACCTCGACGGCATGGATTCTCTGCTATCGATCGTGCAGATGCCCGCTGGAGTTCCGGTGGCCACCGTGTCCATTGGCGGCGCGCGCAACGCTGGGTTGCTGGCTGCGCGGATCATCGGGAGCGCGGAACCTGCCGTGCTTGAGGCGATGCAGGGATTCCAAGCGGATCTGAAAGCTCAGGCAAAGGCCAAGGGGGAGCGGCTCAAGGAGCTGTGAGTTACCCGATCTGGGCGAAATCGTCCAGAGTAAGCTGGCCGTTCTTCATCTTCTCGAAGAAGGAATCGATCGTCTCGGTATCCAATAGAACGGCCGAAGCTCCGGAGGGCGTCCGGTAGTTGAGGGACTCGATAGGTGGAGCACCCATCAACCCGTCGTCGCCCATCACACCGCGCAGCCCTAGGGCTGCGCCTGCCAGATTCGTGATGCCGCTATCGTTATCCATCGCCAGCGTGGTGGCTGCCGCGTCAACCAGCTTGTACTGGCGAACCGGGTTGATCAGCGTGACCGGCGTGGCCGCTTCTTGGATCACCTTGGACACTACTTGGCGTTGGCGTTCGCCACGGCCAAGGTCTCCCTTGGGATCGCTGTAACGCATACGTGAGAAGGCGAGTGCCGTTTCCCCGTCAACATCGTGGCAACCGGCAGTCCATTCGAGTTTCGATTTCTTATCGCTGACGTCGTAATCCAAGCACAGGTTGACTCCGCCAACGGCATCCACCAGTGAGGAAACTCCTGACATGGAGACCTCAACGTAGTGATCCACCGTCATCCCTGACAGGTTTTCGACTGTGGATACCAGCAGTTCAGGGCCGCCGAGTGAATAGGCAGCGTTGATCTTGTTGGCGCCGTACTCCGATATCTCGACGTAGGCATCGCGCGGGATGGACACCAGTGAGGTATCGCCCGATTCGGGCACCTGCATGAGCATGATGGTGTCTGCACGTTGGCCTTCGTTGCCATCGTCAATACCACCTTCTTCACGCTTGTCTGAGCCCACGATGAGGTAGGTGGTGCCCGGCGTATCCGCAGCGCCGGACAGCGCATCCATGTGTTCCATCTTGTTGTTTCCGTGAACAATCAGGAAAC